>JAUVJB010000293.1 GCA_030592465.1 Bacteroidota bacterium
AAATTAAATTCGTTGTTTATTCACGCTCAGCATATAAAAAACAGGTTAATTGATTTTGCTATTAGGATAAGTGAGCTTGCAGAAGCTTTGCCTAATACTGCATTAGGAAAGTATTTAATGTCAGAAAGCTACATTTATCCGTCAGCTGACGGACACTAATGGCTTCCTTCAGATTTGCAGTCGCCCACAACACCCCCTGATACATTTTATTACAGGGTAAACTTGCCAATCGCTAACGTTTTCTATCAACTCGGCACTTACAGGGACTTACACCCTGTTAGATTTACCATGCCCGACATACCAAAAAAAAAGGTTGCAAAATAGCAACCTTTTTTGTTAAAATTTAATTTTTTATCCTAAATATGTTTTTAAGAGTTTACTTCTTGTAGTATGACGTAGTCGTCTAATTGCTTTTTCTTTTATTTGACGAACTCTTTCACGAGTTAACCCAAAACGATCACCAATTTCCTCAAGTGTCATTTCAGGAATTCCAATTCCAAAAAATAATTTTATTATATCTCTTTCTCTATCAGTAAGAGTACATAAAGCTCTATCAACTTCTTTTCTTAAAGATTCGCTTAAAAGCTTATTATCGGCAATTGGAGAATCTTTGTTTTCTAAAACATCAAGCAAACTATTATCTTCACCATCAACAAAAGGAGCATCAACAGAGATATGTCGCCCTGAAACTCGTAAAGTATCTTCAATCTTATCTTTTGTTAACTCTAATGCATCTGCAACTTCTTCTGCTGAAGGTTTTCGTTCATTCTCTTGTTCAAATTTTGAGTAAGCTTTATGTATTTTATTTAATGAACCAACTTGATTTAAAGGTAATCTAACAATACGTGATTGTTCAGCTAATGCCTGCAAAATAGATTGGCGAATCCACCATACAGCATAAGAAATAAATTTAAACCCACGTGTTTCGTCAAATTTTTCGGCAGCTTTAATTAAGCCCAAATTACCCTCATTAATTAAATCCGGTAAGCTTAAACCTTGATTTTGATATTGCTTAGCAACAGAAACAACAAATCTTAAATTGGCTTTTGTCAGTTTCTCTAATGCAATTCTATCCCCTTTCTTAATTCTTTGGGCTAACTCTACCTCTTCTTCTACTGAGATTAACTCTTCTTTTCCAATTTCTTGTAAATACTTATCAAGTGAAGCACTCTCACGATTTGTAATTGATTTTGTAATCTTTAATTGTCTCATATTGCTTTTAAAAATTTTTGCAAAAGTATAATAATTTAAAACTAAATCAACTATAACAATCAATATTTTTCACAAAATTTGATTGTTATAATTAATAAATACAAACTAAAACTTATCATTTTCAATAGTGAGTACGATTTTTAAAAAAAAATGTTACCTTTTTATAAAAATATATAGTTACATACCAAACGCATAATAAGCAGACATGCCATTCGGATATATCCCTTCAATATAAACGCCTCCGGTTATATTACTAATAATATTTTTAACATCGTCAGCAGTCTCAACGGTTTCACGATTTATTTTAGTAATTATAAATCCTTTTTTAATACCAATATTCTTTAATTTACCATCTTTTAAATCAACAATTTTTACACCATGGTTAATTCTTAAATATTTTGCTTCACTTGAACTAATTGCTTCAAATTTAGCACCTAAGACTGACACAGCTTCATCTTTATTTACAATTTTTGTATCACCTTGTTTATTACGAAGAGTTACTAAAACGATTTTTATTTTATTGCTCCTCTTAATGGTAAAATTAATTTTGTCGCCGGGTCTATATTTACTAATTTGCTCTTGTAATTCTGCAACTTTATTTACAGTTATATCTGCAACTTTTAAAATAACATCTCCCTGCTGCATACCCGCTTTTTCTGCTGCACCATCCTTATTTATTCCATTAATATATACTCCTTCAATTTTATCAATCACATTATCCTTTGCAAACTGTGAATTAATATCATTAATGCTGACACCAATAAAAGCTCGTTGCACCTCACCGTATTTACGAAGATCTTCAACAACCTTTTTTGCTATACTTACCGGAATAGCAAACGAATAACCTGAATATGAACCTGTTCGCGATTCAATTGCTGTGTTGATACCTACTAACTCACCTTTAGTATTTACCAATGCACCACCACTATTCCCGGGATTAACCGCTGCATCTGTTTGAATAAATGATTCAATAGCATACTTTTTATTTAAAATATTAATATTTCGAGCTTTGGCACTAACAATGCCGGCTGTAACAGTTGACATTAAATTAAATGGATTACCAACAGCTAACACCCACTCTCCTAACTTCAGCTCATCTGAATTGCCATAAGTAATAAATGGTAAGCTTTTCTCATCTATTTTAATTAATGCAATATCAGTATAAGGATCTGTTCCTATCAATTTTGCCGTATAAGTTCTTTTATCGTTTAATGTAATCTCAATTTCATCAGCATTTTTAACTACATGGTTATTAGTAATAATGTATCCATCATTAGATATAATAACTCCTGAGCCTGAAGCAATTATTGGCTGCGGGCGATTATGTTGTGGACTATATCCATAAAAAAAATTATATAGGGGATTTTGATAATATTCTGCCATTTGTTTCTCTTTAATACGAACATGTACAACAGCTTGGACAGTTTTTTGTGCAGCATAAGTTAAATCAATACTTGAAGTCCCAATTACAGCACTCGTCGAATAATTAGTGAGCTTAGCATTATCATCTTGTTGCGACAAATTAACTGCGTTCATGTTATTGCTTTTATCAATAAAATAAAATACTGTAACTGCAATTAAACCTCCGGCAAATGCAGTTAATAAACTTTTTGCAAAATTTTTTAACTTCATAACTTTAAATTTTTATATTAAAAAAAAAATAATAAATACTATAATAGTATTTGCACGAAAACTCTAAAATCCCGATTGTTCGGGATTAATGCAATACAGCTTATTCAACAAGGTAAATATATTGTTAAGATATAAGGACAATTATTGTAACAATCAGTCCGCCAGCTGGCGGACAAGTTTTAACAATTTAGTCATTTAACAATCCCCGGGCTGGCGAACAATAAATTTCCATCTATTTTAAGTATAGTACACGTTACAGAGTTTTCGTACAAAACCAATATACTAAATAATAAAAAAATCAATATTTCTGTGGATAACGATTTTTAACATTTTATTATTGTATTTTAATATTTTTTTAGTAAATTGT
>JAUVJB010000087.1 GCA_030592465.1 Bacteroidota bacterium
GAATGGATTAGAATTCATTATACATATCCTGCAAATTTCCCTTATGATGTATTAGATGTAATGCGTGAAAAAGATAATATTTGTAAATATCTTGATATTGCTTTTCAACACATAAGTAATAATATATTGAATCTTATGAGACGTAATATTACCAAACAGGAAACTTATGATTTAATTAAAAGAATTAGAAATACTGTACCAAATATTGCTCTAAGAACAACTTTATTAGTTGGGCATCCTAATGAAACAGAAAAAGATTTTGAAGAGCTTAAGCAATTTGTTGGAGATGTAAAATTCGATAGGTTAGGGGTGTTTACTTATTCTCACGAAGAAGATACTTATGCTTATAAAAATTATAAAGACAATGTTCCCGAGCATATTAAGCAACAACGTGCAGATGAGATTATGGAAATTCAACGACTAATCTCTAAAGAATTAAACTCAAATAAAATCGGGAAACACTTTAATGTGATTATTGATAGGGTAGAAGGAGATTATTATATTGGCAGAACAGAGTATGATTCTCCTGAAGTTGATGATGAAGTTCTTATTTTGAAAGATAATAATAAAATAAATATTGGCAATTATTATCAAGTAGAAATTACAGGTTCTGATGATTATGATTTGTATGCAAAATTTATAAATTAATTTTTTTTTATCAATATCTAATCCTGTTTAATCAAAAATTTTATGATATTTTTATAAAAAGAGTATATTTGTACTATTGTTTAACTTAAAAGATGAAATTATGATTAAAAAAATTTTTGCCTTGTTATTAATTTCTGCTGTTCTATTTACAGCATGTAAAAAAGATGAAGATAAGAATTTATCTACACAAGATAGTAAGACAACTCTTACTGAAGCCGGTAATGATATTAATGCAGATTTGACTGAAATAACAAATTCCGATGGTGCTAAGTCAATTATTGACATTTTTAATATCATTAATATTAACGACCCTTTTACAGGTACAAATAAATCTGTAAAAATCAGCAAAAGACATTTTCCTTATTTATCAAAATTAATTTACATACCAAGAATTGAAAGAAAATCAGGAACATTCGGTGATGAAAAATTTGATTTTGATAATAATGTAGGTACTTACACTTGGAATGCTCAATACCAAAACTGGGACATACAACATGGCACGCCAAATGATAAAATCATTATTAATTTTCCTACTGAAGGAAGCACAACAAATAACGCAGGATTAACCATTAACGGTTATATTGAGCAGGAATTCACGGATGATTATGATACATGGTATCAACCAACACATATAAATGCAAATTTATATGTTAATCAAGTAAAATATGTAGATGTTGATTTTGATGCTGCTTACAATTCTAACGGCGATCCTACATCAGTTAACGGTACTGTATTTTTAAAACCTTTTACACTTACTGCAAGTGTTGAAAAAAGTAATAACAAAATTACAGGAAGAATTACTTTAAAAAAGGATAATGATACAATAATTGATATTAATCTAACAGTTAGTTTCTTAGATGCAACTTTAGAAGATGTTACAATAATCGAAGGTTATATTCAAGTTGGTCATATTAAACTTCAAGGCGATGTGAATGTTGCAGCATTAGAAAGCCTGCAAGCAGCTCCTACTGTTACACAGTTGAACGAAAATATTAATCTGTCATTATATACTGATACCGGTAATAAAATTGGAGACTTAGAATTTATTTCCGGATTAAATAACGATGTTGATTTACAAATTGTATTTAATGATGGCACAACAGAGTTGGCAAGTCATTATTTTGAAGGATTAATTGAAATGTTTAAAGCTTTTTTTGATAACGAGGAATAATGAATAGATTTTGAAAAATTAAAAAAAGCCGCTGATTAGCGGCTTTTTTTGATATTTATGAAAGTATGATAAATTTTAAATACAAAATATATGGAATACTTTGATAGACATAATTATTAATTCTTATTGTTAAATTGTCGGGCTCATAATAAAAGTTTTAACAATGTAGCAATCTAACAATTGAACAATTCAACCATAAAGCCATATCATAAAAAAGCTCAGAACATATCCATACAAAGTATAACAATTCAACAATTAATCTACTGTTAACGTCAATTGTTTTTCTTCAATAAGTTTTCTTAAATTAATAAGAGCATATCGCATTCTGCCAAGTGCAGTGTTAATACTTACATTAGTCTGTTCGGCAATTTCTTTAAAACTAAGTCCTGCATAATGACGCAGTATAATAACTTGTTTCTGATCTGCGGGCAGCTCATCAATTAGCAACCTTACTTCTTTAGATATTTGATCAGAAATGATATCGTCTTCAACTGTTTTATCTGAAAATTTTTGTGAATTAAAAATATCTATTTCATTATCATCGTTTGAATATACTTTTAAATGCTTTTCTTTCCTGTAATGATCAATAACAAGATTGTGAGCAATTCTTAATACCCATGATACAAATCTGCCCTCATCTTTATACTTGCCTTGACGAAGCGATTTTATTACTTTAATAAATGTGTCTTGAAAAATGTCTTCAGCGAGATGCTGTTTTTTGACAATTAAAAAAATGTAGGTATAAACTCTTTTTTTATGACGATTAATTAGAATTTCTATACTCAATTGATTACCATCAATAAATTGTTTAACGAGATCATAATCTGATTGATTATGCTTTTCCATAATTACCTCCTTTTATTTGGTTAAGAAAGTAGAAATATCCCTATAAACAATCCTCCTATATTTTAGTTAAACAATAATTTTTTTTACTTTTCGTAACAAAGATATTTAATTTATTATATATTTAAAATTATTTTTGATAAATTTTTAATTAATTTCAATGCAAGTAAAAGATAAACAAGAATATATTGAGATAAAGGGAGCTAGAGTTCATAATCTGAAAAATATTAATATTAAGATACCCCGCGATAAATTTGTTGTAATTACCGGATTATCAGGCTCAGGTAAATCATCGCTTGCCTTTGATACAATTTATGCCGAAGGTCAACGACGATATGTTGAAAGCCTCTCTGCTTATGCAAGACAATTTCTCGGGCGAATTAATAAACCGGATGTAGATTTTATTAAAGGTATTCCTCCGGCAATTGCAATTCAACAAAAAGTAAACACTCATAATCCGCGTTCTACTGTTGGCACTTCAACCGAAATTTATGATTATTTAAAACTCTTATATGCCAGAATAGGTAAGACTTATTCACCTGTTTCAAATAAAATTGTTAAAAAAAATACTGTTTCTGATGTTGTAAATTTTATTTTTTCATTTACTGATAAAGCAAAAGTTGTCATTCTTTCGCCACTTCACAGTAATGGAAAAACAATTAATCAAATAATCGAAGTGCTTTTAAAACAAGGGTTTACACGAATAGAGATAAATAATTATTTTATTAAAATTAACGAAATACTGGAGAATAACGATATTATTGATGATGTTAATAAGATTTCGCTGGTAATTGACAGACTGATTGTAAAAGATGACCAAGATACAAAAGGCAGAGTTGCAGATTCTGTGCAAACAGCTTTTTATGAAGGGCAAGGTGAGTGCATAGTTAAAGTTTATGACAGTGGTAAAGCTTTTACACAGAAATTTTCTAATAAGTTTGAGTTAGACAATATTATTTTTGAGATTCCAACAACTCACATGTTTAGCTTTAACAATCCTATTGGTGCTTGCCCTACTTGTGAAGGCTATGGTAAAGTGCTTGGTATTGACAGAGATTTAGTTATTCCAAATAAAAGTTTGTCAATTTACGAAAATGCTGTTGTATGTTGGAAAGGTGAAAAAATGAGGAAATGGAAAGAACGTCTGATTGCAAACGCCGGTAAATTTAATTTTCCTATACATAAACCGTATTTTGAATTATCTAAAAAAGAAAAAGAATTATTATGGACAGGAAATAAATATTTTTACGGATTAAATACATTTTTTAAATTTATTGAGAAGAAAATTTATAAGATACAATATAGAGTCATGCTTTCGCGATATAGAGGGAAAACAGTATGTCCCGATTGTAAAGGAACACGATTAAAAAAAGAAGCTTTATATGTGAAAGTTTGTAATAAATCAATACAGGATTTAGTATTAATGCCAATTGATAAGTTATATAAATTGTTTAAAGACTTGCAATTAGATGAATATGATAAAAAGACTGCTAATCGTTTGTTAATTGAAATTAATAGTCGTCTTCAATTTTTGATTGATGTCGGATTAGGATATTTGACCTTAAACAGGCTGTCATCAACATTGTCAGGCGGGGAATCGCAACGAATTAATATTGCTACATCAATAGGAAGCAGTCTTGTCGGCTCGCTTTATATTTTAGATGAACCAAGCATTGGTTTGCATCCTCGCGATACTAACCGGCTAATAAAAGTGTTAAAAGAACTTCAACAAATTGGGAATACTGTTATTGTTGTTGAACATGATGAAGAAATTATTAGAGCTGCTGACGAAATAATTGATATTGGACCATTGGCTGGAAGATTGGGTGGTGAGCTTGTTTTTCAAGGTAATCTTAAACAACTCATTAATGAAAACGAAAGTTTAACAGCAAGATATTTAACAGGTAAAGAGGAAATTCAACTACCAAACAATAGACGTAAATCAAATAACTATATTGAAATAATTGGTGCTCGTGAGCATAATTTAAAGGGCATTAATGTTAAATTTCCGTTAAATGTAATGACTGTTATAACAGGCGTTAGTGGTTCGGGCAAGTCGTCATTAGTAAAATATATTCTATATCCGGCATTAAAAAAGATTTATGGTGGATATGGCGGTAAAACGGGTATGTATGATAATATTGTAGGCGATATTCATCTAATTTCTGATGTTGAGTTTGTTGATCAAAATCCTATCGGGAAATCAACAAGGTCGAATCCTGCAACTTATAGTCATGCTTATGATGAAATAAGAAAATTATTTGCTAATCAACAATTGTCAAAATATAATGGTTTTAAATCGTCTCATTTTTCATTTAATGTTGATGGAGGACGATGTGACGAATGTCAGGGAGAAGGTATTATTAAAATTGAAATGCAATTTATGGCTGATGTTCAGTTAGTTTGCGAAAGCTGCAAAGGAAAACGATTTAAAGATGAGATTTTAGAAGTAAAATATCAAAATAAAAACATTTATGATGTTTTAGAGATGACTGTAAATGAGGCGATTGAGTTTTTTTCTATTAAACAGGGAAGTACTGAAAAGAAAATTGTAAACCAACTTCAACCATTGGCTGATGTTGGTTTAGGATATGTAAAATTAGGACAATCATCAAGTACTTTAAGCGGTGGCGAAAGTCAACGAATTAAGTTAGCCTCTTTTCTAAATAAAGATAAAAACGGAAAGCCTAATATTTTTATTTTTGACGAACCAACTACAGGATTGCATTTTCATGACATCAAAACACTTCTAAAAGCTTTTAATGCCTTAATTAATAAAGGACATACAGTAATTATTATTGAACATAATTTAGAGGTAATTAAATCTGCTGATTGGATTATTGATTTAGGTACAGGTGGCGGTGAAAAAGGCGGTAATATTGTTTTTGAAGGTGTTCCTGAAGATATTGTTAAATGTAAAAAATCATATACAGGTAAATATTTGAAAACAAAGGTTGGCAATAAATAATATAAAAAAAAATGTCCCGATATTTATAATATATGGGACATTTTAAAATTATTTTATAAGTAGTAATTAGAATCTCATTCTTATACCTCCAATAAATCGTGTATTAAGATAATCACCCTGTGTACAAGCATACGACTGTGGTATTTGTTGATAATCGTTTTGAATCAAATTATATCCGGTAACAAAAATGTCGAAGTTCTTAATTTTATAACCTAAATTGACTGTTAGATTCATACGGGCATCAATAGGATTATGTCCATCATTTCCATATTTAGGATCTATATCACCAACATCATACGTTCCATTATGATTATTATCGTTTCCAAAAATAGTTTTGCTCATATAATTAAACATTATTCCTGCATATAATTTTTTCATGTTATATTTAATACCAAGATTTATTTTATGTTCGGGATTCTCAATTCCTGATAATATTTGTGGTTCGGGATATTCGTTTAAAGGATCGTCTAATACAATATCATTAAATGAATCTGAAAAATGTAAATAAGCATAATTTCCTGTTACAGTAACATTTTTCACAGGTATAAAAACAAAACTTAACTCACCGCCATAGTATGTGTATGTATCATCTCCATTTTCAGGACCAAATTCTTTAGTTAAAGGTATGCCATAGAGAGGCTGTAATTGTTGTAATCCACCAACTAAAGTTCTTAAATCACCAACATTACCATAAGGATCTCCCATTCCTTCCAAAGCATCAGCAATATTACTAATTTCGGTAATTTTAGCTTGCATTTCAGTTGTTGAAAGCTGATTAGGAATTGTAGGATCAACACCTCCGTTTAAAGGAGCTAAACCCGATAGGTCTGTTGCAAATCCGGAATTTATTGCATATAAATTTTCAATATTCTCAACAACTTCTGTTGTAATAGGTTTACTATATGCAATTGCTTTTGTCATTTGGTTATAGAATATATCAACCTTAACCTGGAATTTACTGTTAATATTATTTATATATCCCAGTTCAAAAGAAGTTAATCTTTCAGCTTCAGGTGTCTTAGTTGTAACGGTGTGGAAATTTACATAATTACTACCTCCGGTTAGGTTAAAAACAGGACTTAAACCACCTGTAGCCTTTTGTAAATTAGCAACTTTCATGTGAGAATTTAAATACAAATCATTAAGAAGAGGATTTCTTGTAGCAGTTCCTGCACCAAAACGTAAAGTTTGTTTATCAGTAAGTTTATAGATTACAGCAAATCTTGGATTAAAATTATTACCCACTGTTGAATGATGGTCGAAACGTCCACCAAGAATTAAGTTTAGGTTTTTAATTGGATTGTACTCAAACTGCCCAAATATTGCACTAAGGTCTTCGTCTTTTTTAGTTAATTCTCCATCAACTGAAAACATATTTGATTCAACAAAATTTTTACGGTACGAAGCACCAACAATAGCTGAAATTTTGTCACCAAATTGTAATGCTCTCTGATATTCAAAATCAAGCATTTGATTTTTAAAAATTACTCCATCCAAATGACTATACTGGTCTCTATGCATAGCATTTAAATAAGTAGCAGGATCTGTCATATCAGTAGGATCAATCGGATTTGCAGGAGTTTTTCTCATAAACCGGTTAATTGTATAACCATCGTCAGTACTTTGTCCGTTAAAATACATTCTAAATGAATTTTTTTCGTCTTTGTAATTAGTTTGAAAAAAATAGTCGAGATATTTTATTTTACCAGGGAATAAATAGTATCCATCAGCAGTATTATTTGAAAATCCGCTGCTAATATTAACATTTGAATTTTCACTAAGTTTATAATTTGCTCCAATATTACCGTATAAAACATTATAGGCATTAATATTACCTTCAGTATATCCTAAGTCTGCTAATGTGTTTATTGAGTCAGTTGTTAAACCTGCCCAACGTTTTTCCTGTTTATCAATATTATCATAACCAAAAGTAGCTTTATAAGATAATTTATCGTTACCTCCTCCATATCGAATATTTGCATTGGTTTGATTCAAATTACCATAATCAACATTTGCAAAAAAACCTTTTTGGTCTTCAGGGCTTTTAGTAATAATATTAACAATACCCTGAAAAGCATTAGCACCATATAAAGATGAACCGGCACCGCGGATAACCTCAATACGTTCAATATCATCCATTGAAACAGGAATTGATTGTATTCTGACACCACCAAAAGCATCGTTATAAATTGAGCGTCCGTTTACTAACCATAAAATTTTGTTTGAAGTATTATATTGTGTTCTGCTTATTCCTCGTGCAGATACTTCATAATTTTGGTCACCACCCTGAATAATATCAATGCCGGGAACCATACGTAATGCTTCGCCAATATTATTAGAGCCATACAATCTAATATCTTCCTGAGTAATTACATAAATTGCAGCAGGAGCATCATCAATACTCTGTGATTTTTTTGATGCTGTTGTTACTTTGATATTCATTAATTGCTCAAGATCCATTGATAATAATTCCTCATCAGTAATTACACTATCTTGAGAGGATTGTGCGTAAATACTGTTGTTTTGAAAAGTCATTAAAATTAACAAAAAAAATAATCCTAAATAAGCAAATTTTTTCATAATATTTAATTTAGTTAGTAATAAAGTTTTAGATATCTTAAACTAAAATACAAATATTTTTTATTTTTAACAAAATTTATTTTATTTTTTAGACAGACAACAGTTAATTTAGTCTAAAAAGCAAGAAAATACCCATGAATTACATTGAGAGCTTTTTTTATGCTGTTAGTCGATTTTATTACTATATGATAATGTTGTATGAAGTTAATAGTTACACTTTTTGGAATAGATTCAATACTTAATGCGCTCAAGAAAAAGTCCTTTGGCAGGAACTGATTTCCCTGCGTTTGAGCGATTTTTGCTTTCTATTATTTGTGTGAAGTCGTTAATAGTAATCTTATTTTGACCAATTTCCATTAATGTTCCGACAATAGCTCTTACCATGTTACGTAAAAAACGATCTGCTGTTATGGTAAATATTATCATGTCATTATCTCCGACACATTCTGCCTGAAATATTTTACAATTATTTGTTTTTGTATCTGTATGAAGTTTGCTAAAGCATGAAAAATCAGTATAGTTAAACAATGTTTGGCAAGCCTGATTGATTTTTTTTATGTCTAATTCTAAAGGAAAGTGATAACAAAAGTCTTTGTTAAAAGGGTTTTTATTTTTACAAATATAGTATTTGTAGGTTCTCGATAATGCATCGAAACGTGAATGAGCAGAGTTATCTACTTTATAAATTTTACTTATGGCAATGTCGTTTGATAAAAATTTATTCAATCTGTGTACAACATTATCAACATTAATATTTGTGTTTTCAGAATCGAAATGAGCTGTAAAAAATTTAGCATGAACTCCCGCGTCTGTTCTACCCGCACCAACTGTTTCAATCTCTTCACGCAAAAGAGTTGACAAGGCTTTGTCTATTTCTTCCTGTACGGTGATTGCATTAGGTTGTATCTGCCAACCATGATAGTTTGTTCCTTTATATGAAAGTTCTATGAAATATCGTTGTTTCAATTTTTTTTATTTTTTTCATCTACTATAAACAAACAATCAATCGTCAATAAAAAATTTAAAAAATTTCCTGATTGATTTATACATCAATTTGTATGCCTGATTTAATTATCTCATTAACAAAAGGGTTATTTTTGTTAAATTCTTTTTTATTGAACAGGTGAGGTTCAATAATAGTCTCTTCACCCTCTCTCAATGTCATTAATTTTATTTGCATTTCAAAGTCGTTTAAATAATCATCAATTATCAACGCTAAATCAATATCACTGTTTTTATTGCTTATTCCTTTAGCAAATGAGCCAAATAAATATGCCGAATTAATATTAATATTATTTACAATCAATTTATTGATATAAGACTTTATTAATTTTAAAGCAAATTCTTTATCCATTTTCTTTGAATTTTAATTTCATTAATCCATTGACTAGTAAATTCTAATGTGCAAAGTTTATTAAAGCTATCTTTGTAGTCATCATATCTGGCATTGATATTAAATCTTGTAATAGTATCAAATATTTGTATCTGCTTTTTTGTCAGCTTTATATTTGATTTTTCAATAATTCTACGAAGGTCGTGAATTAATGGAGGATATTCATTTTTCTTTTTTAGGTAAAGAGCTTTTAATAATTTTTCAATTACCAGATGTCCTATAAATAAAGACCAGCTATAATTTTGGGTTTGAAATAAATCAATCATTGTATTGTAATCTTTATCAGAGCTATTAATCCAATGATTAACTATTTTTTTTATGTCAATATTATCATTTGTCATAAATTTATTTTTAATCAAAATTACAAAAAAATAATATAATTTTGATATTTTTTGTATTACTGTTTTATAGATTAGGTGCTTTATATGGTTTAAGTTTGTAACTTAAACCGGATAAAAATTTAATACTGCCACAAGTTACAAATTTACAACTGTGTCTATCTAAATTTTAAAAAAAAATCAAAAAATAAATAATAAACTGAAATATAACTTCGTTATTCTGCATAATGGTACAAATTTTGATAAAGAAATATTAAATTTTAAAATCTAATAAGATGAATGAAACGGTAAATATTAAAGAGTTAAATGATAGAATTCAAAAGGAGAGTGCCTTTGTCGATATGATTAATATTGAGATGAATAAAGTAATTATAGGGCAAAAGCATTTAATTGAAAGTTTATTAATAGGCTTGCTTTCTGATGGTCATATTTTATTAGAAGGTGTTCCCGGTTTAGCAAAAACATTGGCTATTAGTACTCTTGCCGATATAATTGACGCAAAATTCAGCAGAATTCAGTTTACACCTGACTTATTGCCTGCCGATTTAATCGGGACAATGATATATAGTCAGAAAAAAGAAGAATTTACTGTTAAAAAAGGTCCTATTTTTACCAATTTTGTCTTAGCCGATGAAATAAACAGATCTCCTGCTAAAGTTCAAAGTGCTCTTTTAGAAGCTATGCAAGAAAAACAAGTTACAATTGGGGCAGAGACTTTTAAATTAGAACAACCTTTTTTAGTAATGGCAACACAAAACCCGATTGAACAAGAAGGTACATATCCTTTACCGGAAGCACAAGTTGACCGTTTTATGTTAAAGGTAGTTATTGATTATCCGAAAAAAGAAGAGGAAAAAATGATTATTCGTGAAAACTTACTGGAGAATTTTCCAAAAGCTAATAAAATACTTAAAGCAGAAGATATTATTAGTGCTCGTAGAGTAGTTCGCGATGTTTATATGGACGAAAAAATTGAAAACTATATTGTTGATATTGTATTTGCAACACGTTATCCGGATGAGTATAATTTACCGCAATTTAAAGAAATGATTAGTTATGGTGGATCACCTCGTGCAAGCATAAATCTTGCTTTAGCTGCTAAAGCTTATGCTTTTATCAATAGACGTGGTTACGTTATCCCTGAAGATATCCGTGCTGTGTGCTATGATGTTATGCGTCATCGTATCGGATTAACTTATCAGGCTGAAGCTGAAAATATTACTTCGGAAGAAATAATTAGTCAGGTGCTTAATACTGTTGAAGTCCCTTAGTGTTAAGGCTAAAGGCTAAAGTAAAAAGGCTAAAGTAAAAAGGCTAAAGTAAAAAGTATTTCAAA
>JAUVJB010000002.1 GCA_030592465.1 Bacteroidota bacterium
AAGTGTAAACTTTTTTCAGGACGAGACATAATAAATGTTGAAAATTAGACACGAATTTCACCTGTCTGCGTGCGGCACGCCTGACGTACCTGTCTCGTAGCGAAATTTATCCGCATTTGGAATGGAATGTGAAACGGGATTTGGAACAGGTTTTGGAACGTGTTTTGGAACGTAGAGACGCAATGCATTGCGTCTCTACAACCAACGCACAACCAACGCACAACAAACGATACAGCCAAACCAAAAAATATATTTGGGCCACAACGCAAAAATTTGGCATCCATAAAACGCTGTATTAAATCTGCGGTAACAACACAAGCACAACAAATTAAACCGAATTTTGCATGGCAATCACGATATCACGACCATATTATTAGAAACAACGGTGAATATCAACTGAATACAAAAATATAAATATATGAAAAAACACTTTTCCTGCTTTTTAGAAATATTATGGCTTATTGTATCAATATTAAGTCTTTTTGCAGGTATTCACAAAACTTATTATTATAATTTAAAAGATAGTTATATATTTTATATCTTTACATTAATTGGTTTATTTATGTATTTATATCGACGAAATTTAAGGAAAAACAAAAAGGATAACACAAAATAGAATATATTTTATAATTATAAAATGAATAACATTATCATAATTCTTATTTCACTTCTTCTTTCTGCATTTTTTTCAGGAATGGAGATGGCTTTTATTTCATCAAACAAATTAAAAATTGAACTTGATAAAAAACAAGGACTATTCCCATCTAACATTATTTCAATTTTTTCAGTGCATCCCACAAAATATATAGCAACAATGCTAATCGGGAATACTATTTCATTAGTTATTTATGGTATTTTTATGGCTATTATTCTTGAGCCTGTAATATTATTATATACTAAGTCTGAAATATCTGTTTTATTAATACAAACAATAGTATCTACATTAATAATACTATTAACTGCTGAATTTATTCCAAAAACTTTATTCAGGATTAACCCAAATAAAATCTTAAATTTATTTGCAGTACCGGTACTAATATTTTATTATCTATTCTATCCAGTATCACATTTTACCATCTTATTTTCAAATAATTTTTTAAGCCGCATCTTTAAAATAAAAATAACAAAGAATGACACAAAAGTCTCCTTTGGTAAAATTGATTTGAATGATCTTATTGATAAAAATAAGAATATTAATAAAGAAGATTCGGAAATTGAACATGATATTAAAATTTTTAAAAACGCCCTTGACTTTTCAAAAGTAAAACTTCGCGAGTGTATAATGCCACGAAACGAAATTGTAGCATTAGATATTAATGATTCCCTTGACACTCTAAAACAAAAATTTATTAACACAGGATATTCAAAAGTTTTAATTTACGATGGAACTATTGATAATATTATTGGATATACTCACTCATCAGAATTATTCAAAAACCCTGCGTCTATTAAAGATATGATACATAAAATACCAATAGTTCCCGAGACAATGCCTGCCAACAAATTACTTTCCGATTTTATTCAAAATCATAAAAGTATAGCTTTAGTTGTTGATGAGTTTGGCGGAACATCCGGTATGGTAACAATTGAAGATATTATGGAAGAAATTTTTGGTGAGATAGAAGATGAGCACGACTCAACAGATCTTATTGATGAAAAAATTAACGAAAATGAATATCTTTTCTCGGGTAGATTAGAAATTGATTACATTAATGAAAAATATACTTTAGAGCTTCCTCAAAATGAAGATTACGAAACAATTGCAGGTCTGATATTATCAAAATATGAAAAAATTCCTCAAATTAATGATAATATCATAATAGGCATTTATCACATTAAAATAATAAAAGTAAGTCAAACTCGAATTGAATTAATAAAACTTTTTATAGAAAAAAATAAAAAAACACTCAAAAAATTACAAACTTAAGGTTATATTTGCCAACTAAAATTGTAAATTTTATTATCTTCGCAAATTCAAAAATTTAAGATAACATAAATAAATAAATAAAAATGGCCACATTACAACACATAAGAAACAAAGCAGGCGTATTGGTTGCAGTAGTTATAGCATTAGCACTATTAGCTTTCATTCTTGGCGATATGCTAAAATCGGGGCGTTCATTGTTTTCAAATTCGCAAAATGAAATTGCACAAGTAGCAGGTAAATCAATTCCTGTTCAGTTATATCAACAAAACGTTGAAGAAGCAACAGAAAACTACAAACGTAACACAAATCAATCAGCTGTTGATGAAGAAACAAGTGAAAAGATAAGACAACAAACTTGGGATCAATTAATTAGAAATTATGTAATGAAAAAAGAATATTCAGAGATTGGCATTTCTCTTAGCTCTGATGAACTTTTTGATATGGTTCAGGGAAATAATATTCTTCCACAAATAAAAGAAATTCCAATTTTTCAGAATAAAACAACCGGACGATTCGACCGATCATTAGTAATAGAATTCTTAAAAAACATAGATAGAGACCCTACCGGAAAAGCAAGACAAAGCTGGTTAGCTTTTGAAAAGGTAATTTCACAAAATCGTCTCAACGATAAATATAACAACTTGATAAAAAAAGGTTTGTATGTTACAAATCAAGAAGCAAAAGTCGAATCTCAAGAAAAAAATTACACAACTGATTTTGACTATTTTCTTTTGAGATACAACTCGGTTAATGATAGTTCTATTACCATTACTGATGACGATATTTCAAATTATTATAATGAGCATCTTAATAATTTCAAACAAAAAGCATCTCGTGATATTGAATATGTAACATTTGATGTTGTAGCTTCAAAAAAAGACAAACAATTGGCACAAAAATGGATTGACGATATTATTTACGATTTTACAAATACTGATGATGATGTTCAATTCGTTAATTTGAATGCAGATTCTCATTTTAATGACATTTACTACAAAGAAAAAGAGCTTCCTGCAAAAATTGATTCATTTGCTTTTCATTCAAAAGTTGGAAACGTTTATGGTCCATATCTTGAAGATGAAACATTTAAAATAGCGAAATTAAGCAAAATTGCATATTTACCGGACTCTGTTGAAGCACGTCATATATTGATTGCTTCTGACCAAAAAACCGGAGATTTCAAAAAAGCTGAAGCATTAGTAGATAGTTTGAAAACCTTAATTAAACATGGAAAGAGTTTTACCGATTTAGCAAAAAAATACTCTGCCGATCAAGGTTCAGCCGACAAAGGCGGTGATTTAGGATGGTTTAAAGAGAACACAATGGTTAAAGCCTTTAACGATTCATGCTTCTTTGCAAAAAAAAATGATTTAGTTACTGTTAAAACAAAATATGGTGTTCATCTAATCGAAATACTTGACCAAAGCAAAAAATATCAAAAAGTTCAACTCGCAATTCTTGACAGAAAGATTGAACCAAGTTCAGAAACTTATCAACGCATTTACTCACAAGCCAGTAAATTTGCAGGCATTAATAACACACAAGAGAAATTTGAAAAAGCTATTGAGAAACAAAATTTAACTAAAAAAGTTGCTAACAACTTAAGAGAAAACGATAAAAAAATCTCAGGGCTTAATTCCCCTCGCGAACTTGTAAGATGGGCATTCAAAGCAGAAAAAGGAAATGTTTCTTCTATATTTGAATTTGATAATAAATTTGTTGTTGCCACATTAACCGGTGTTAGAGAAGATGGTTATGCACCTATTGACCAAGTAAAATCGGAACTTGAAGTTGATGTCAAACGTGAGAAAAAAGCCAACAAACTAATTAAAAAAATTAACAACTTAATTAAAAATAACACAAACATTAACACTCTGGCAAAAGAACTTAATACTGAAGTAAAATCTTCGGAAAATGTAAAATTTTCATCAATTGGAATGCCGGGACTTGGAGTTGAACCAAATCTCAATGCTGCTGCTGTAACACTTCAAAAAGATCAATTGTCAAAACCAATAAAAGGAAATAATGGTGTATATGTAATTGTAGTACAATCAATTACAGAACCGGATAAAAACCTCGACATAAACAAAGAAAAAACTTCTCTCACTTATAATTTATTAAGACAAATAGATTATCAAGCTTACGAGGCGTTAAAAGAAAGTTCAAATATTAAAGACCACAGATCAAAATTTTATTAATAAAAAATCTAATATTTAATAAAAAAAAACAGACTGTCGAAAGATAGTCTGTTTTTTTTATAATTATATTCTCTTACGACAATAAAGCCTTAACCTTATCGGCAATAATTTTCCCTTCTGCTCGTCCTGATAACTTTTTAGCAGCAATTCCCATTACCTTACCCATATCTTTTATTGATGAAGCACCAATGCTTGAAATAATTTCTTTGATTTCTTTGCTCAATTCTTCATCACTCAATTGTTGTGGTAAGTAAGCTTGAATAATGTCAGCCTGAAAAACCTCTACTTCATACAACTCTTTTCTATTTTGCTCTTTGTATATATCGGCAGACTCTCTTCGTTGTTTTACGAGACGCTGCAAAATTTTAATTTCTTCATCTTTAGATAATTCTGAAGATGATCCCTTAGTCTTAGCAATTAATAATTCTGATTTAACAGCTCTTAACGCTTCAAGCTTTGCTTTTTGTTTAGCAAGCATTGCTTTTTTTATGTTTAATGTAATTTGGTCAAATAAGCTCATATAATATTATTTTAAATTAAGTTAATCAACATTATCAAACAGATATGAATTATTGTGATTAATATTAGCATTATCACCACTTTCATCGTCGGACAAAGTGAACCTTGATATTTCTGTGCTGTCTTCTGAAAATAAGTTAAAATCCTCTAAATCAATATCTTTTCTTTTGTAAGCCGGCACTTCCTCTAGTTCATCAATATTAGCACTTTTTAAATTGTTATTATTTCTCAATTTATTTCTGTCTAAACTGTTAGTTCTCTCACAAGACGTTTTAGGTCTTCTAAAATTTTTGCTTGCGTCTTCACTGCCATCCTCTCTTGTTGAAAGTTTAATATCAACATCTTTCTCATTTAACTCAACTTTTTCAACATTAGTTTTACTAAATTTTATTTTTTTCTGTGCAGACGCAAAATTATCTCTCTTATTTAAAACTTTATTCTCAACCTCAAATGTAATATTTGAATTAATATTTTCATCAAGAGAAATTTTTTCTTTCTTTTCAACATGTTTAACCGCAAATTCAGGAATAGCTTCAGTATTAAACCCTGTTGCAATAATTGTAACAGAGATTTTTCGTCCCAAACTTTCATCAAGAGCATTACCCCAAATAATATCGGCATCTAAACCCGATGCATCTTGCAGATAATCAGTTATTTGACCAATTTCATCAACTTTTATTTCATCTTCTCTACCGGAACGTATATTCAGTAAAATATTTTTTGCTCCCCTAATATCATTATCATTCAAAAGAGGTGAATTTAAAGCTTCCTGAATAACTCTAAGTGCTCTATCATCACCTTCGGCAACAGACGAGCCCATTAAAGCAACTCCGCTATTAGTCATAACAGTATGCACATCAGCAAAATCAACATTAATATTACCCGGGACAGTAATTATCTCAGCAATACCTTTAGCAGCAATAGTTAACACATTATCAGCATTGGAAAAAGCTTTAGAAAACGGCAGATTGCCATAAATTTGTCGTAATTTTTCATTGTTAATAATAAGCAATGAATCAACATATTCTTTTAATTCAGCAATACCTTGAATAGCTTGATCGATTCGTCGTTTACCTTCAAACTGGAAAGGGATTGTAACAATAGCAACTGTTAAAATACCATTTTCTTTTGCCTCTTTAGCAATAATAGGAGCAGCACCGGTACCTGTACCTCCACCCATACCGGCAGTAATAAAAACCATTTTTGTATTATGAGATAACAATTCAGTTATACTGTCAAGACTCTCAATTGCAGCTTGTCTTCCCATTTCGGGGTTATTACCTGCTCCACGTCCTTGTGTTAAAGTTTCGCCAAGCTGAATTTTTATTGGAACAGAGCTGCGCGCAAGGTCTTGTGCATCAGTATTACATACTACAAAATTCACATCAGTTATTCCCTGTTCATACATATAATTAACAGCATTACTACCGCCACCACCTACTCCAATAACTTTTATTATTGAAGATTTTTCTTGTGGTAAATCAAAATTTATTAAATCTTCTAACATAATGATATATTGTTGAGACCTTCCAGAGTCTGAAAGACCTGAAAGAGTCGGGTTAATTGTTATATTGTTCAATTGTTAGACACGAATTTCACGAATTAACACGAAAAATTAGTGAAAATTTGTGTAATTAGTGTCAAAGATTGTAAAATCTAAAATCTAAAATCTAAATTCTAAATTCTAAATTACATTTTCCCATCATCTACCTCAAACATATCACTAAATTTTTCGAGGAAACCACTAAATATTTTTTTCTTCTTTCCTGAATCATTATCAACATTTTCTTGATTAGATGTATTAATTTCTTCAACATTATCAAAATCATTAAGCTCATGTTCATCATACCCTTTTAAAATCAAACCGATAGCTGTAGCATACTTAGGTTGGTTAATATCATCAACCACATCACTTGTTAAATGTTCATTAGGAAAACCAATACGCACATCCATTCCTGTTTTATATGCAACCAATTGAGGTAAATTTTTTAATAAAGCACCACCTCCTGTAATAACAATACCGGCACCTAATTTATCGGCAAAACCTGAAGTTTCAATTTCAAAATAAATTTCACCTATTATTTCTTCCATTCTTGATTGAATGATATGAGCTAAACTTTTAAAAGAAATTTCTTTACTTGGTCTTCCACTAATACCGGGTATAGTAACAACTTTATTCTCTTGTGCCTCATCGGCAAGTGCTGAACCGAATTTAATTTTTAAAGCCTCAGCTTGACGTTCTAATATTGAACATCCTATTTTTATATCATTGGTAATTATATTGCCTCCAAAAGGGATGACTGCAGTATGACGAATAATGCCATCGTAATAAACAGCAACATCAGTTGTACCACCTCCAATATCTGCTAAAGCAACGCCAACTTCTTTTTCATCTTCGGTTAAAACCGCATTAGAAGAAGCCAATGGCTCAAGAATTAATTTATTCACGTTTAAACCTGCTCTATTAATGCACTTTTTTATGTTATTTCCGGAAGCTGTTTGACCGATAACAATATGGAAATTAGCTTCAAGTCGTTTTCCAAACATACCCACAGGACTTTTCACACCTGTTTCATTATCAACAATAAAACTTTGAGGCAAAACATGAATTATTTCTTCACCAACATCAATAGGTATTCGATGCATGTCATCAATTAACATCTGCACATCTTCTTGGGTAATTTCCTCATCGTAAGTTTCCCTGTTAATATAGCCTCTGTTTCTAATGCTACGAATATGTTGTCCTGCTATTCCAACAAAAGCATTATTAATTTTACAGTTAGAACTTTCTTCAGCCTGTTTAATTGCATCATTAATTGAATTAACAGTCTTATCAATATTAAGCACTACACCTCGCTTAACCCCGCTTGATGCAGAGTTGCCTAAGCCCAAAATTTCTAATTTTCCGGTTTTATTTTTCTTGCCAATTATGGCTACAATTTTTGTACTACCAATATCAATAGCAGCAACAAAATTTTCTTTTTGGCTCATATACTTATTTTTTTGTACAAATAATTTGATTACTATATTTTAAATTTATGCTTTTATATTTATTCCATCCTACTTTTGAGAATCCTTGCTTATATAACGCTTTTAATTTAGAAAACTTTTTATTAAAATCTTCAATATCACCAAACAAAATAATTTGAGAACCAACTCTTGGTATTAATTCATATTCATTATTTTTAACATAAATTTGTTCAATTTGTGAATTCCAAAATTTATCATTATGAATAAACTTTGCCATAAGGTAAATATCACACAAAACACAATGTCGTTTTAACTCATCATTTTTTGACGAAGATAAAATATCTGTTGAGTAATTTAATGCATAAGGCTCATTAATATCGCCACTCGCAACTAACACACGAGCCGTATAATTTTTAGAAAGTGGCATTAATGCACCTTGCTCATCAATATAATAACTTTCGTTGTTATAATTAATTATTCGAACAATTGGCGTCCGCTGTTCAATATCAATTTTTAAAACACCTTTTATTGTGCGGTAAACTTCCGATTTTTTTATAGACGGATTGTAATTAATTAAATCTTCCAGATTAGCCAAATTAATACTATCAATAGGATAACCTAATAATTTTTCGCCTTTATCATAAATCATTGATATAACATCGTCTTCTTCAATAAAACGATTATGTGAATTATCAATAATATCAACATCAACAGAACTGCAAGGTATTTGTTTCTCTTTTTCAGAAACAAAACTAAAAGCAATTATTAAATAAGCAATTATTGCTACCCAAAAAAATATTTCTTTTATATTTTTAATTCGTACCATATTTAGTTTTTTATAGTCATTTGGGGTTTATGTAAAGACGCACGGCAGTGCGTCTCTACCATAAACATCAAACCTTTGTTTCTAAATATTCTTTAACGGGTTGAACCAACCTGTCGATGTCACCTGCACCAAGCGTTAATACAACCTGCAAATCTTGTTGTTTTAATACATCAATTAATTCACTTTTTGAACAAATAATTTTATTTTCAATGTTCACCTTATCAAAAATTATTTTTGAACTAACTCCTTTAATAGGGAACTCGCGTGCCGGATAAATATCGAGCAAAATTAAACTATCGAGCAATTCTAAACTTTTTGCAAACTCTTTTGCAAAATCGCGAGTTCTTGAAAATAAATGAGGTTGAAAAATCCCTGTTATTTTCTTATCAGGGAACAACTCCCTCGTTGAAGAAATACTTGCTTTAAGCTCGTTCGGATGATGAGCATAGTCATCAATATAAATTAAATTATTTGTCTTAATAATATAATTAAAACGCCGTTTTACTCCTTTCGAAGTACTCAGCGATTTTCTAATATCGTTTTCGTCAACTCCGAGTAAATAAGCAACAGCAAAAGCTGCTATTGAATTTTCAACATTAAACAAACCCGGCAAACCTATTTCAACATTTTTAACCACATTATCGGGAGTTACAATATCGACAAAATAAATTCCATTATTAAGAGTAATATTAGTTGCATAAAAATCGGCTTTAGAATTTAAAGAATATGTAAACTTCTCAACACCTTTATTTAATTCGTAATTAATATCAATACTTTTTTTAATTAACAGTTTACCATTTACTTTAATTTGCTGAATAAACTGTGCAAACGATTCCTCCAAATGGTGCTTGTTACCGTAAATGTCGAGATGATCAGCATCAACAGAAGTTACTATACCAAAATAAGGATATAATTGAAGAAATGATTTATCAAACTCATCAGCTTCAACAACAATAAAATCACTTTTGTTTGATAATAATAAATTGCTATTATAATTATTTGAGATACCACCCAAAAAAGCACTGCAGTCAAATTTCGATTGCTTAAGTATATGCGCAATTAGAGTAGAGATAGTGGTTTTACCATGAGTGCCCGCAACAGCAATTCCTTGTTTATCGTTTGCTATAAGTCCAAGTATTTTTGAACGTTTATATATTTGAAAATTATTAATCTTAAAATAATTTAACTCAGAATGATTCTTGGGAATTGCAGGAGTATATATTATTAAAGCTTTATTAATATCAGTTGTGTATAATTCGGGTATATTTTGAATATTATCATTAAAATGAATATTAATACCTTCATTAATTAACTCATCGGTTAATGTTGTTGGCGTTTTGTCATAACCCGCCACATTCATGTCTAACGACTTAAAATATCGTGCAATGGCGCTCATACCAATTCCGCCAATACCAATTAAATAAACATTATGTATTTTGTTAATATCCATTATTGAGCTTATTTTAAAGTAATAAAGTTAAAAGTTTAGTAACCGTTTCCGGGTTTAAATTATTACACTAAAAATTGTTATATTGTTAAATTGCTAAATTGTTATAATTAAGATATAAAGGCAATTATTATAACCATTTAACCATTTAATACCGATGGTTCGGGATATAATTTAATATCATCCAATTATAAATACTTCTTTTCCATATAAACAATTTAACAATTTAGCAATTTAACCATTTAGCTATCCGCCAGCTGGCGGACTGAGAACGGTTACAAAATTATTAACTTTTTATACCCGACTCCTTATTATTATTCAATCATTTTTAAAATTTCGTTTGCAATTATTTCATCAGAATTTGTTACAGCTAATTTGGAAATATTTTCTGATAAGTTTTGCATTTTTTCTGTATCATTAATTAAGTTTAACGCCTGATCAACAAGCACTTCTCTTGCTTGATTATCTTTAATTAATATTGCTGCATTTTTATTAACCAAAGCCATTGCATTTTTTGTTTGATGGTCTTCGGCAACATTAGGCGAAGGGATTAATATTACCGGTTTTTTCACTAAACATAGTTCTGAAATAGTTCCTGCACCGGCTCTCGAAATAATAATATCGGCAACAGCATAAGCATAATCCATTCTTGTTATAAAATCATAAACTTTAATAGTTTTATTTTTATAATTATATCTTAATAATTCCATTTTTGCTTTTTCAAAAAATGTTTTTCCTGTTTGCCAGATAAGCTGAACATCACTTCTGATAAATTTATCTATATCATTACAAATACTTTGATTAATAGTGCGAGCACCGAGACTACCTCCTATTACCAAAATAATTTTTGACTTATCATTTAATTTAAAATATTTGGAAGCATCAGTTTTTTTATTTTTAATATCAAATAAATCTTTACGAATAGGATTTCCCGTAAATATAATTTTTTCTTTTGGAAAAAATCTCTCCATATTCTGATATGCTACACATATTTTATTAACTCTTTTAGATAGTAACTTATTGGTTATGCCTGCATACGAATTTTGTTCCTGAATTAAAGCAGGTATTCCTTTTTTAGATGCAATGTAAAGCAAGGGTCCGCTCGCATAACCGCCAACACCAACTACAGCATCAGGTTTAAACGATTTAATAATTTTTCGTGATTTTAATATACTTATTAACAACTTAAAGAAAAAAGTAATGTTCTTAAAAGTTATTCGACGCTGAAACCCATTAATAGGAAGACCAATAATATTATAGCCTGCAGCAGGCACCTTTTCCATTTCCATTTTGCTTTTTGCTCCTACAAATAAAATCTCAATATTTTTATCGATTCTTTTGAGTGCATTAGCAATTGAAATGGCAGGGAAAATATGTCCCCCTGTACCGCCACCACTAATTATTATTTTTTTACTCATCTTCATCAATTAAAATTAAATCATCAGTTTCTTGCACTTTACGACTAACATTAATCACTATTCCCATTGCAATGCTTGTAAATATTATTGAAGTACCCCCCATGCTTACAAACGGTAATGTTTGACCTGTTACCGGAAAAATATTAACAGCAACAGCCATATTTATCATAGCTTGAAAAACAATACTAAAAGTTAAGCCTATAACTAAAAATGCAGGAAAAGTTCTTTCACATTTTTTAACAATAACACCTGCACGATATAATAAAATCAGATATAATAATAAAATAAAAAAACCACCGACAAAGCCATATTCTTCAATAATTATTGCATAAATAAAATCGGAATAAGGATGTGGTAAAAAATTACGTTGTGTACTATGTCCGGGACCTTTACCAAATACACCTCCGGTAACAATTGCTATTTTAGATTGATTAATTTGATAATTACCACTATCATCATCTTTATCAACATAATTTTCTATTCTTTTTTTCCATGTTCCTACTCTCCCATGATCAGGAGAATTAAGAACAACTAATACAAAAATTCCAAAAAATACTAGGCCAATACCAATTATCGCAAATAAATATTTTAAACTAACTCGCCCCACAAACATTAATATTAAAGAGGTTGCAAATAAAATAGCTGCTGTAGAAAAATTAGCAGGCAGAATTAAACCACACACAACTATAATAGGTAATACAATAGGTTTAAAAGCCTTTTTAAAATCTTTGATATGCTCTTGTTTGCTCGATAATAACCTTGCAATGTAAATTATTAGTGCAAATTTTGCTAAATCGGAAGTTTGAAACGACAAACCTATGCCCGGTAAAGTTATCCAGCGTGAAGCCTGATTAAGACTTATTCCTTTAAATAAAGTAAAAATTAATAAAGGAATAGTAATGTATAATAATAATTTTGATAATAAATAATAATATTTATATGAAATTGTATGAAAGATATAAGTAATTCCTAATCCTGCAATTAAAAAACTTGTATGTCTTAAAAAATAATATGTTGTATTTCCTCCCATTTTTCGATAAGCAAGAGTGCCTGTTGAACTATAAACAGCTAACATAGAGAAGATACCTAATATAAAAATCACTATCCATATAACAGTATCACCTTTAAAATATTTAGAAAGCTTTTCTTTCATTTATTAATATTTAAATAATCGTTCACACATTGCTTTAAATTATTATATTAAAAATTGTTAAATTGTTAGACACTAATTTCACTAATTAACACGAAAAATTATTGTTAAATTGTTATTGTTAATATATAGTATTTGCAAGAAAACTAAGTCATTTATTATTATTCGTCATTGCCTCTCCGCCAGCTGGCGGACTGTGAATGGTTACAATAAAACTTACAATTCTCTTACAGCCATTTTAAATTGTCTTCCTCTGTCTTCATAATTTTCGAACAAATCGAAACTTGCACAAGCAGGCGACAGTAATACAACCTCGCCTTTCTTGGCAAGATAATAAGCAGCACTAACTGCTTCTTCAATTGATGCAGCATCAACAATTGTCTCGGTAAAATCGGCAAAAACTTTATGTATCTTTTTGTTATCGACACCAAGACAAATAATTGCTTTCACTTTGCTCTGTACTAAATCGGTTAAAATTGAATAATCATTACCTTTATCGATTCCTCCAACAATCCAAACTGTAGGTTTTTTCATGGTTTCAAGGGCATACCATGTAGAGTTAACATTAGTAGCTTTTGAATCGTTAATAAATTCAATACCATGAACTTTAATCACCGGTTCTAAACGATGTTCAACACCTTGAAAATCTGCAAGACTTTCTCTAATAATTTCTTTTCTTATTTTCAATACTTTACCGGTTAATCCGGCAGCCATTGAATTATAAGTATTATGCTTTCCTTGTAAAGCTAAATCTTGTATTGACATGATAAAATTACTGTTAGTCATATTTATTATTATATTATTATTTTCAACATAAGCACCATCACTATCTTTAATACTAAGAGAAAATGGCATTTTTCTAGCATTAATATTTCGTTTTTTTAATTCATTGTTAACAACCTCATCATCAGAGCAATAAATTAAATAATCATTAGAAGTAAGATTTTGTGTAATACGAAACTTTGAATTAACATAATTTTGAAACACATTATCATACCTATTCAAATGATCAGGTGTAATATTCATTATTATTGCAATATCAGGTTTAAAATCATACATTCCGTCAAGCTGAAAACTGCTAAGTTCAATTACATAATAATCGAATGAATTTTGAGCAACCTGTAGAGCAAAACTTTTGCCTACATTACCCGCCAATCCAATATTTAATCCGGCTTTTTTTAACAAATGATAAATCATTAGTGTTGTAGTAGTTTTACCATTGCTGCCAGTTACACATATTTTTTTAGCATTAGTATAAGCACCTGCAAATTCAATTTCGGAAATAATTTTAATCTTGTTCTCAATTATTTTTTTTATGATAGGAATACTATCCGGTATCCCCGGACTTTTTATGATTAAATCTGCATTTAAAATTAAATTTTCAGTATGTTTACCCTCTTCCCAATCAATATTATTATTAATAAGAACATCTTTATATTTTTGATTAATGCTTCCATTATCGGAAACAAAAACTTCGAAATTTTTCAATTTTGATAGAATGGCGGAACCAACACCACTTTCACCTGCTCCTAATATTACGGTTCTTTGTTTATTCATTTTTGACAAATTGTTTATCTAATTTTAAGAGTAACAATAGTGATAACAGCGAGCAGCACACCAATAATCCAAAATCGGGTAACAATTTTTGATTCGTGATAACCTAATTTTTGATAATGATGATGCAACGGAGCCATTAAAAAAACACGTTTACCTTGTCCATATCTTCTTTTAGTATATTTAAAATACCCTACCTGAATTATAACAGACAAACTCTCAATAAAAAATATTCCACATAAAACAGGGATAAGCAATTCTTTATGAATAATAATTGCAAAAACAGCAATAATACCACCAATTGACAGACTCCCTGTATCGCCCATAAAGACTTGTGCAGGATATGAATTATACCATAAAAATCCAATGGTAGCACCTATAAAGGCACTGCAAAAAACTACCAACTCACCTGTATATGGTATATACATTATATTAAGATATTGAGAATAAATAACACTACCAGAGACATAAGCGAGTATAGCGAGAGTAGCACCAATAATAGCAGAAGAGCCGGTAGCCAAGCCATCGAGTCCATCGGTCATGTTTGCACTATTTGATACAGCGGTAATAATAAAAATAACAGCAATAAGAAAAACAAGCCATACCCATTTTTGTGCAGCTTTTTCACCTAAAAAAGAAACTAATTTTGCATAATCGCCTTCGTTATGTTTAAAAAAAGGTATTGTTGTTTTTGTCGATTTTATATCACGAGTAACATATTTTACATTATTATTAACATTATCAACACCTTCAACAACCAGGCTACTTGGAGTGTCAATTTTAACTCTTTCTCTAATAATAACATCGTTATTTAAATAAAGAGTTAAAGCAACAATAATACCGAGAATAACTTGTCCTAAGATTTTAAACCAACCGGCTAATCCCTTTTTGTTTTTCTTAAATACTTTGATATAATCGTCGATAAAACCAATAAAGCCAAGCCATACCGTAGTAATAATCATTAAAATAATATAGATATTATCTAATTTTGCAAATAATAATGTTGGGATAAGAATTGAAGCAATAATAATTAAACCTCCCATTGTAGGAGTACCTTTTTTTTGCATTTGTCCATCGAGACCTAAATCCCGAATTGTTTCACCAATTTGTTGTCGTTGTAATAATTTAATAACTTTTTTACCATATCGCATCGAAATTATTAACGAAGTAATAATAGCCAATGCCGAACGGAATGATATATATTGAAACATTCCTGCACCGGAGAAATTTAATTTATCTAAATAATCAAAAATATAATAAAACATAAAGTTTGATGTTTAAAGTTTAATATTTAAAGTTGCATTTTCCATTGTTAAATTGTTTAGTGTTTCGGCATTTACTACTGAAATAATTGTCCTACAATTTCTTTATCGTCAAAATGATTTCTGACGCCATTAATATCCTGATAATTTTCGTGTCCTTTGCCTGCAATTAAAATTATATCGCCTTTTTTGGCAAACATATATGCTGTTTTTATGGCTTCTTTTCTATCAATAATCGAAATAGTATTTTTTAAAAATATTGGTTCAATACCTTTCTTCATATCATAAATAATATCTTCGGGATTTTCCGATCGAGGATTATCAGAAGTTAAAATTACTTTATTGCTCAACTCAGAAACTATTTTAGCCATTAACGGGCGTTTGGTTTTATCTCTGTCTCCTCCCGCACCCACAACAGTTATAACTTGCTCATTACCCGAACGTATTTGATTAATGGTAGTTAAAACATTTTTTAATGCGTCTGGGGTATGAGCATAATCAACAATAGCAGTAATTCCATTGTCGGAACGGATATACTCAAAACGTCCTTTAACAGAATTTAAGCTGCTGATATTTTGTAAAACCTCATCTTTTTTTTGATTTAATAATATTGCAACAACATAAACAGCTAATAAATTAGATGCGTTAAATTCTCCTATTAATTTAGTCCATACTTCAATGCCATTAACATCTAACAACATGCCTTCAAAATGACTTTCTAAAACATTACATCTAAAATCAGCAAACGAATGAATTGCGAAAGTGTGTTTTTTTGCTTTAGAATTTTGCAACATAAATTCACCATTTCTGTCATCAACATTTGTCAATGCAAAAGCAGTATCAGACAAATTATCAAAAAACATTTTTTTGGCATTAATATATTCTTTAAATGTTTTATGATAATCTAAATGGTCTTGAGTAATGTTTGTAAATATTCCTCCTTTAAAATTTAATCCTGCTATTCTGTTTTGAACTATTGAATGGGAGCTTACTTCCATAAAGCAATAATCGCAACCGGTATCAACCATTTTACTTAACAACTCATTTATTTTTATAGCATCAGGGGTTGTATGTGTTGACGCAACAATTTTGTTATCAATAATATTATTAACAGTAGAAATTAGCCCTGATTTATAACCAAGCTTTTTAAACAAGCCAAACAACAATGTTGCAATAGTAGTTTTCCCATTTGTGCCGGTAACACCAACTAAAATTAATTTTTTGGAAGGATTGTCGAAAAACTCGGATGCAAAAAAACCAAGAGCATAATGGGTGTCGTTCACAAGAATATATGTAATATCAGATATTATATCTCTTGGCAGCACTTCGCAAACTATTGCAACAGCGCCCATCTCAATAGCTTTATCAATATAATTATGTCCATCGACCTGAGTGCCCTTTAAAGCAATAAATAATTGGTTTTTATCAATTTTACGTGAATCAAAATTAATACCGGCTATATTAATATCTGTATTGTCAATAATTTTATTGATGTTGACCTTTTTTAATATTTCATTTAATGCTTTCAATATATTATATCAGTTTAATTGTTATTTCATTTCCTTTTTTAATTCTTGTGCCGGGCAAAATCGACTGTTCTGTAACTGCTCCTGCTCCTTCAACAGTAACCTTCAACCCAACATTCTCAAGAATAAACAAAGCATCTTTTGCACCCATACCTTTAACATTAGGCACAACTTTACTTTTAATTAATCTATTCTGATACAGAATATTAGAATTAGTTTTTGTTGTAACCACCCAGTCGGAATTAGTATTATTTTTAGCAACAGGTATTGATAAAGCAGCACATACATTATCTAAATCTTTTTTATAACCGCTTTTTGAATACGGAATTTTATCAGCCAAAATGTTATTATTATTAATGATATTTTTTTGCAGATCAATGTCAATAGAATATACTTTATCAGCTATTTCTTTAAAAACAGGACCGGCAACTAAGTTGCCATAATAAACATTATTTAAAGGAGCATTAACAACCACAATACAAGAATATTTTGGATTATCAGCAGGGAAATAACCACCAAATGAAGCCTGATAACTTATTTTTGATTTGTATTTATATCCATATTTACGATTTGCAATTTGAGCCGTACCGGTTTTCCCTGCAATCTTATAATCACTATTTCTCAAATTTCTTGCAGTACCCTCTTCAACAACACCTTCTAACATTTTTTTTGCTTTTTTAATGGTTGACTTGGAGCATATTGAATGATTAATAACCTCTGTACCATAAGTTTTAATAATATCGCCATGATCTTTAATTGCCTTAACGAATCTTGGTTTTACCATTTCTCCATCATTAGCAATAGCATTATAAAAAGTAAGTATTTGTAAAGGTGTTAAACGAATTTCATATCCAATTGATATTTGAGGCAGTGAAATACCTGACCATAAAGGATCTCCCGGATATTTTATATATGGTTTGCCTTCACCCTTAATTTCAATACCTGTTTTTTCGTTAAGATGCATACTGTAAAGTCGCTTCACAAATTTTTTTTCATTATTATAATAATACTTTGTAATAATTTTAGAAATTCCTACATTTGAAGAAACTTCAAAGACTTGTTTAACTGTTATTTTCCCGTGTCCTCCAATTTTCGAGTCTCTAACAGGAAAACCATAATATTTCACCACACCGTCACCAGTATCAACACTATCGTCTAAATCAACATAACCATCTTCTAAAGCAACTATTAACGATGCTAATTTAAAAGTTGAACCAGGCTCTGTACTTTCACCAATTGCATAATTATATTCTTCCCGATAATTACCAAGTTTATCTCTTGTTAAATTTGTAATAGCTTTAATCTCTCCGGTTTTAACTTCCATCAACACAACACAACCATGACCTGCATCATGTTTTTTTAATTGTTTTAATAATGCATTTTGTGCAACATCTTGAATATTAATATCAATTGTAGTAATAATATCTTTGCCATCTTGAGGTTCTACTTCGTTACCATCATTTATGGGCATCCAAACATTAGACGAAATTTTTTGCATTAATTTTATGCCATTAATACCCTTTAATTCCCTGTTAAAAGCTCCTTCAATTCCAACTATTGTTCCGGATTCTCCTTTATTCAAATAACCTATTGTACGCGAAGCGAGATTTACAAATGGCTGTATTCTTTTATTTTCTTGTGAATATATAACCCCACCCTTATATCTTCCTAATCTAAATAAAGGAAATTGCTTTAATTGTTTTAACTGTTTATAATTTACTTTTCGCTTAATTAGATGATAGCGTTCGCCTCGAAAACGTGCACTAATTAATTGTCGTTTATATTCTGATTTTAATTTATCTCCAAACAAATTTGACAAGCATAACGCAAGAGAATCAACTTTCTCATTAAATATTTTATTAGAAAGAGCTTCACTTTTAAGGTCCATTCTTATTTCATAATATGGCAATGAACTTGCTAACAATCTGCCATCATCAGCACAAATATCACCTCTGTTTGCGTCAATAGTAATATCTTTCATAGTTAGAGTATTGGCTTTATCCCATTTATTCTTCTCAATGGTTTGCAAATAAACTACTTTGCCTATTATTACAATTGCGAGAGCAAGCATAATTACATAAACAAAACCAACTCTTAATAATATGTCTTTTTTTACGCCCATTAATTATAAAACTTATTTTTTTTCAATAATTATTTTTTTCGGCGGCACAACAGATTCCTTTAAATCTAATCCATTCTTTTCTACAAGTTTAGCCACTTCTGATTGTTTGCTAATATACATTAGCTCTGAACTATTTGTAATTGCTTCAGCACGCAATTCTTTAACTTCGTTCTGTAAAACAATAGTTTCTCTCACAATTTTTTCAGCCTGATAGCGATTTCCTATGTATATTATTGCTATAAGAGTAAGAAATAATATATAAGGAATTTGTTTAATAACATTCTCACTTGTTAGAAAACTGCCACCAATAATATCTTTTATTGACCCTTTTTTATTATTTTGGGTGGCAGAATCTAATTCTTCAAAGGTTTTATCGTTATTATACTTCATCCGGTCATAATTTTAACATATATTACCTGCCCCGCAATTTGCCCCGTAGCGAAGCGTACTGGGGCGAAGCGTATCGGGGTCATTAATTGTCAATAAACAACTAAATGACAACAAATGACCCCGTGAAATATTGCTTCGCCATTACGAAATATGCTTCGCATTTCATTTGGTAAACATTTCACAGGGCAAACAAATCACATTACACAAAATATAACCACGCAAAGTATATAATTATTCATGAGCTATTATTTTTTTATTATTATACACGTTGCGCGATTCGAAGTTTCGCACTTCTTGCTCTAACATTATTTTCAATTTCATTTTCGTTGGGAACAATTACTTTTTTATTCACAGCCTTAAAAAGAACTTTAAAATTCCCATAAAAATCTTTTTCAACCTCACCTTCAAATTTCCCTTTTTTAATATAATTCTTAACCAATCTATCTTCTATTGAATGATAAGTAATTACAACTAATCGACCATCCTTTTTAATAACATCGCCCGATTGCATTAACAGGTCTTTTAAAGAATCAACCTCCCCATTAACCTCAATACGTAAAGCCTGAAACACTTTTGATAAATATTTATTCTCTCTGTTTTTCGGCATGCAATCACTAATAATTTCTTTAAACTGATTAATAGTTTTTATTTCATTTGTTTTTCTATAATTTACAATAGTGTTAACCAACTTTAAGGTATTACTTATTTCTCCATATAATTTAAAAATATTATAAAGTTGTTTTTCATGATAAATATTTAAAACATGTTTTGCTGTTATTGATGAATTTTGGTTCATTCTCATATCGAGCTCGCCATCAAATCTGTATGAAAAGCCACGCCCTGCTACATCAAAATGATGAGAAGAAACGCCCAAATCAGCAAACAAACCATCAACTTGTCCAATATTATAATATCTTAAAAAATTTTTTAGGTATCTGAAATTATGGTTAACAAATAGTAAGCGTTGGTCGTTAATAACATTTAACACTGCATCTTTATCTTGATCAAATGCAATTAATTTACCTTTTGTTAATTTCTTTAGAATCTCTTTTGAATGACCACCTCCACCATAAGTAACATCAACATAAGTGCCTTCAGGATTAATATTTAAGCCTTCAATACTCTCATTTAAAAGCACAGGTATGTGATAAGCTTTCATTATTCATCAAATTGATCAATTTGCCCATCCATAATTTTTTCAGCTAATGCCGCAAAATCATCTTCATTACCAACTATATTATTGTATAATTCTTTATCCCAAATTTCTATTTTTCCATCCTGTCCTGCCAGAATAACCTCTTTATTTATACCGACAATTTCAAGCAAACGTTTTGGAACTAAAAAACGATTACTTCCATCTAACATAATTTCAGCAGTACCCTTATAAAAACCTCTCAAAAATTTATTATGTTCTTTTTTATAAGGATTAATTTTACTACGAATAATTTTATTTTGACGTTCCCATTCTTCAAGCGGGTAAAGAATTAGGCATTTTTCAAAAAGATCTTTTTTAATGACAAACCTATCCTGAACAGATGATTTCATCTGGCGTTTCAAAGCAGACGGCAGCATTATTCTGCCTTTTGCATCTACCTTACATGGATAATCTCCTATAAATGTTGTCATTATAAATTACTTATTAAACGTAAAAATAAGAATTTTTTCCCACTTACAACCACATTTCCCCATTTTTTTACACAATTGTTAATAACTTTCTAACATCACCCACCAACAATCATCGCAATATGCTATATATCAGCATATTACATAAGCCACGAACAAAAAAAAATTATTTTAAATAAGCAGGTATTTTTTTATTATCTTCGTAAAGTAAAATTATATTTTTTATGGGGGGAGAATTACCAAAAAATAAAACACAACTCATTAATATTGAAGAAGTTATTAAAAATAAAAATCCTCAATTAATAAAAATACTGCCAAAATTTATTATTAACTTCATAAAAAGAATTATTCATCAAGACGAAATAAATTTTTCTTTAAAAAAACATTCCATCATAAAAGGCGTTGATTTTGTTAATAATGTTTTAAACGATATTGGCGTTAAGTATAAAATTATTGGGGAAGAAAATATTCCAAAATCCGGGAAATTTATTTTTGCATCAAATCACCCGCTTGGTGGTTTAGACGGATTAATTTTTATAAGTGCAATTACAAAATTTTTCAAACAAATTAAATTTCCTGTAAACGATATATTATTAAATATTGATAAGTTTGAAGACCTTTTTTTACCAATAAACAAACATGGCAAGCAAGCTCGTCAAGATATTAACGAACTTAATGAAGCATACAAATCAGATGCACAAATTTTATACTTTCCGGCAGGCTTATGCTCTCGCAAAATTAAAGGTAAAATAACAGATCTTAAATGGCAAAAAAATTTTATTCATCAAGCCATTAAAAATAAAAGAGATATCATACCGGTACATATTGATGGAAAAAATTCAAGTTTTTTTTACAGATTAGCAAACATTAGAGAATTTTTTCGTATAAAGGCAAATATTGAAATGTTCTTTTTACCAAATGAGATGTTTAAACAAAAATCTAAAAAAAACATTTTACGTATTGGCAAACCCATTTCATATAAATTATTTCTCGATAAATCAAAAACTTTAGGACAATGGGCTAAATATGTTAGAGACAAAACATATTCTCTTGTTAAAAATAAAAATGTGAATAATATACTGTAAACGGTTATAATTTATAATTGTCATTAAATAGTTGAATTACGGCGAAGCCAAATGACTATAAATGACAGCAAAGCGTAATGACAACAAATGACCCTGATGAAATAACCTGATAAATCAGGATTTCACGGGGTGAACGGGGCAAGCAAATCATATTACTCAAAATATAATCGTGTAGAGTATAATAAAAATAAAAAAATGCAACAAATAATATCTCCGGTTCCGAGAAGTGAACTTTTAAAAGAATTAACTGACGATAAATTTATTAGAGACACCAACAAAGCAAAAAACAAAATTTATATCTTCTCCCATCAAGACTCCCCAAACTTAATGCGAGAAGTAGGCAGGTTAAGAGAAATTTCATTTAGAGAAGCAGGAGGAGGAACAGGCGAAGAACTTGATGTTGATAAATTTGACACTTCTAAAAATCCCTACAAACAGTTAATTGTGTGGGATCCAAAAGCAAAAGAAATAGTTGGTGGATATAGATTTATTTTAACCGGAGACGCTGATAAAGATGAAAATGGAAATCCAATTTTAGCTACTTCACGATTATTTAACTTTTCCGATAAATTTAATGCTGATTATTTACCTTGTTTAATTGAACTTGGCAGGTCATTTATTCAACCTAAATATCAGTCAATTAAATCACATGCAAAAAGTATCTTTGCGTTAGATAATTTATGGGATGGTTTAGGTGCTTTAATAATTAATCATCCTGAAATAAAATACTTTTTTGGCAAAGTAACAATGTATCCTCATTATAATAAAGAAGCTCGTAATTTACTTTTATTCTTTATTCGTAAATATTTTAGAGATGACGATAACCTTATTTCTCTAATAGATCCTTTAGAAATTGACTGGGATATTAAAGAACTTGATAAAATATTTTTGGGGAATTCTTATAAAGAAAATTATAAAATACTATCAAAAAAAGTACGTTCGTATGATGAAAATATTCCACCATTGGTTAATGCTTATATGAATCTTTCAGCAACAATGAAAACATTTGGCACTTCAATAAATCCCCATTTCGGTAATGTTGAAGAAACAGCTATTTTAATTTCAATCAAAGATGTTTATGAATCTAGACTCGACAGGCATCTTTTTTCTTATAAAACCTTTTTAGATAATTTGAAAAAAAATATATTAAATAATTTACCATATTCCAGTCATTAAAATTAACTCAAATGAAAAAATTCAGTTATTTATTATTATTGGCTTTAATTATTAACATAGGAACTACTAAAGCCCAAAACGAAAAATATAAGGCTATATTTATTTATAACTTTACAAAATATGTTGAATGGCCTGCTTCTGTAAAACAGGATAAATTTATTATTGGTGTTTATGGCAATTCGCCTATAATTAAAGAACTGTCAACTATTTCTCAAAATAAAACTGCAGGTTCGAAACAAATTGAAGTAATACGGTATTCGTCAATCGACCAAATAAGCAATTGTAATATACTTTATATTACTAAAAGCAAGGGCAATAAAACAAACGACATTATTTCAAAAGTAAATAATCAAAACACCTTAATTATTTCAGACGGACATTCAATTTCTGATAATGGTGCTTCAATAAACTTTGTTGTTAAGGATGGTAAGCAAAAATTTGAAATCAGCAAAAAAAACATACAACAACAAGGTCTAAATGTTGACCCTAAATTAATCTCTTTGGGTATTAAAATATGATAAAAATAATAAGGTTAAATTAATCGCATGAGTCCACTGTGAAAACTATCCGCCAACTGGCGGATTAGCCGATTAGTGGTTTTGCAATAGACTGATATACAGGATTATAACCTCCAATCTTTCCGTCAGCTGACGGATTAACCGCTTTTCGGAGTGGATTCATCGCATTAAAAATATAATAATAAACACTAACTATCAATAACAAAAAACGACAACCTTTAAAAGTCGTCGTTTTTACATTATATAAAAGTTTAATATTATTTAACTAATAACCTTTTGCTAAAACTCTTGTTTGATGATGATACACTAATAATATGATAGCCTACTGAGTTAAAAATACCTGCATCAAGACTTAAAGCTAATGAGCCATCAAAACCTGAATAAGCTTTATTATAATATTCTACTTTGCCAAAAATATTAATAACTTTAACAGTAACAGCTTCATCTGAATTAAAACCATTAATCTTTACATTAACATTTTGCGAATTCTTTAAAACAGGATTTGGATATACATTCATATCCTGAGATATTGCTTTTTTTTGATTTTTTACTGAAACCAATGAAGAATATTCAAATTTACCGTCATAATCGGTTTGTTTTAGTCTGTAGTAAGATGTTCCTTCTAATGGATTATTGTCAATAGTTTCATAGTTTAAAATATCGTTGCTGTTTCCTGCACCGTTAACAATATTAAGTATTTCAAAATTAACTCCATCAGTTGACCTTTCGATTGTAAAATAATCATTGTTTATTTCTGATGCTGTGCTCCAATCCAATACAACATGGTTATTATCAAAAGTAGCATTAAAAGAAAGCAATTCAATGGGCAATGTTGAATTAACAACCGTACCAGGGTCTGAACCATCTGGTATATCAACTGTGCCATCTACAGTTATTGAACCTATTCCTGTAATTGAGCCTGAAGCTAATGTAAAATCACCGGCAACAGCAATAGCACCGTCAACATTTAAAGTTACATTTGGCGCTCCTTCAAAACTACCGCCAATATTTATTTCTCCATTTAATTGTACGTTTAAGCCACTGTTATTTTTCATATACACACCATTAGTAACATTTAAAACACCATCAACATATAATTTTGCATTATTCAAAATTGAAATACTATCAACAGTTAAAGTATCACCAGAGCTGATAAATAAAATACTATTTTGATTAAATATTAAAACACCTCCTCCTGTGAGACTGGCATCAATATCGACCCAAACACTATCATTGTTTGCTATATCAGCATTATCGCTAATACTACTTGGATAAGTTGCAACACCCCAAGTTGCAGAATCTGTCCAACTACCATTACCTGCAGTTGTATAATCAGTTGAGTAAGCTTTTAAGCTAACAATAAAGAAAAATAATATGTAAAAAGTTTTTTTCATGATTTCTATGTTTTATATAAATATACGCCGTGCAATATCAATAGTTAGATATTATTAACTAAACGACATTTTCCATTGATGAAACAATATTTTTTAATGACAAAAATATCTCGTAAAAATAACTCTTTTAATTAATCAAAAAAATATATAATTTTATTTGTGAAAGATAAATTGTTTTTCGTGTTAATATGCTCTAATATTTTTACCTTCAATATAATTAATAAATGCTGTATTTACAACCTTGTTTCCGCCAGGAGTGGGGTAATCGCCTGTAAAATACCAATCGCCTAAATCATTTGGGCATGCTTTGTGAAGTTTTTCCACAGTTTGATAAATTATTTTGACACCTGCCTTAATATCATTTGGTTTAAGTAATTGACTAATTTTGTTTGAAATTTCCTCGTCTGAAAATGGCTCATAAATCTCTTTAACGTAATTAACTATTTGCTCTTTAGGTAAATTTTGTTGGTTTTTTGATTTTTTATAAACCTCGTTAATAATGTTTTCTTTACCTGTTTCTTTCAGCAACTCAATAACTGCATTAAAAGCAACAAAATCGCTCAATTTTGCCATATCTATGCCATAACAATCAGGATAGCGAATTTGGGGTGCAGAAGAAACAATAATAATTTGTTTTGGACCTAACCTGTCTAAAATTTTTAAAATACTTTGTTTCAGAGTTGTTCCTCTAACAATAGAATCGTCAATAACAACCATGCTGTCAACATCTCTTTCTATAGTACCATAGGTAACATCGTAAACATGTTCAACTATATCGTTTCTGCCTTTATCTTCAGAAATAAAAGTTCTTAACTTAACATCTTTAACAGCAATTTTCTCGACTCTTAATTTTAACGAGACAATTTCATCTAATTGTTTATCAGTTATCTCATTGCCTAATTCAGATAATATTCTTTTTTTCTCTTTAACAAATAGATTATCCATACCTTCCATCATTCCATAAAAAGATGTTTCGGCAGTATTAGGTATAAATGAAAAAACAGTGTTTTTAATATCTTTTAATAAAGCATCATATATTACCGGAGCTAATAATTCTCCGAGTTTTTTTCTTTCTTTATAAATATCAATATCGCTGCCGCGAGAAAAATAAATACGCTCAAATGAACAAGACTTTCTTTCTTTAGGTTCTCTGATTTTTTCCTCGGTAATATATCCTTGTTTTTTTATTATTAAAGCATAACCGGGTTTAATTTCTTTTATTGATTTAAGAGGTACATTTAAGACTGTTTGAATAGCAGCTCTTTCAGAAGCAGCAACTACAATTTCATCATCGTGATAATAAAAGGCAGGACGTATGCCATTTGGGTCTCTGTTGACAAAAGCATCACCATGACCTATGAGTCCTGCAATAACATATCCACCGTCCCACTTTTCGCTTGCTTCATGTAACAAATGTTGTACATCAAGATGTTTAGCTATGAGTTTTGAAATTTCTTTATTTTGATAACCTTGTTTTTTAAACTTATTAAAAGTTATTTGGTTCTCTTCATCTAAGAAATGACCCAATTTTTCAAGTATTGTAACTGTATCTGAATAATCTTTTGGATACTGCCCCAAATCTATTAATGTTTGGAATAGCTCATCAACATTAGTTAAATTAAAATTACCTGCAATAACTAAATTCCTAGATTTCCAATTATTTTCACGCATCACGGGGTGCACATTATCAATATTATTTCGACCAAAAGTGCCATATCTCAAATGACCTAAATACAACTCGCCGGCAAATGGCAAATTTTGCTTTGACCAATTAGCATCTTTGGATAGTTTTGGATTTTTTAAAATACCGGAATTTATTTGTTCAAACACCTTAACAATAGGCATTGAAGCATTTGACCGGGCTCTAAAAATATATTTATTACCCGGTTCTAAGTCAAACTTAACACAAGCCACACCGGCACCGTCTTGCCCTCTGTTTCGTTGTTTCTCCATAAGCAGGTATAACTTTTGCAAGCCATATTGCCATGTACCATATTTGAATTGATAATATTCAAGAGGTTTCAATAATCTTACTAAAGCTATGCCACATTCGTGTTTTATTTGTTCGCTCATCTTAATATACTAATTTAAAGACATATAACTCGCTTTTCGGATTACAAATCCGAAAGAGCAGTGTAATATTTAGCAATTGTTTGAAAAAACGCATTAAATTAAAGTTTCGGGTATTTAATAATAGACTTTACTATGTATGAATTAGGAAATTGTATTGCAACTTGTTTATAAAATTTTAAAGCTTCTTCTTTTGTTCTATAATCACCAACACGAATTTTAAAGAAAGGTGGCTGATAAAGCGGATAAATTAAATTATAATCAAAATCGGGATATATAGAAATAAACTGCGACCGCATTTTATTGGCAGATTCTCTTGCTTGTTGTCCTGATGCTGAAAAAATTTGTATTCTATACCCTTTAATTCCTCTCTGTTTTGAATGAATGGAAATAAATTTATTTACCAAAAATTTTATTGATTGTGATTGATAAATATTAATCTGTCCTGTTTGCGGATTATTCTGCTGAATATATTCAAAAAAAGAAGAATCGTCATTATTATAAGTTTGTTGGGCAGTTACAACAGTTGAATTATAAATAAGAATTATTAATAGTAATAAAAAAAAATTTCTCATTTTTAAACCGGATTAAATGAAATTACAGGAATAGGTGAGTGATTAACCATTTGCTGTGCATACGTGCCTATAATAAAATTCTTTGCACTTTCTGGTTGTTCAGTCATTATTGCAATAAGATCTGCATCAATCCCCACAGCAAAATTAATAACCGTTTCTGTTAAATTTTCTCCAACAAAAGATTCTCTATAACATTTTACATTTTTCTTGTTAATATAATCAGAAACTTGATCCGAATATTTATTAAGTTTCTCAATAATAGATTTTTTTTCGGAAGAATGAATATCTACGAGATATATTTCAGCCCCAAAGGCTTGTGCTATTTCTGTTACAAAAGGGACTTTTTGTCGTGTCACTTTTGATGTATCAAGAGGAAGAACAATTTTTTTTAAACCATTTTTTTCAAATCCGAAACGAATAGTAACAACCGGGCATGCAGAATTAACCACAACACGAAACGCATTACTCCCAACCCACCTTGCCTCAAAGCCTGACATTCCATGAGTACCCATTATTATCATTAAGGCGTCACCATATTTTGCCTGATTAATAATTTCAGCATAAACTTTACCTTCACGAATTTTATAATCAAAACTAGCATGCAGCTTTTCTTTATATTTATTGATAATTAATTCAAAATAATCATCAATTGAATTACTTAAAATTTTAGAATAATCATTAAAGTCAATTGTACCATTATAGACAGCATTTTTTTTCGTAACGTGGATAAGCCTGATATTTGCATTAAGCATATTTGCATACTCAATAGCATTTTCTAAAGCATGAACAGAATCGCCGGAGAAATCAATAGGTACAAGTATATGTCTCATTAGTCCTGATTTAAAAAATTTAATAATAAATATATTTGTAAGCGTTCACACATTGCTTTAAATTATTATACTAAAAATGGTTAAAACTTGTCCGACTGCCGGCGGATTGTTGAGCTTTAGCGAAATCCCAATCCATCGGGATTAAGATATAAGGGGAATTATTATAACAATCAGTCAAAAGTCAGTCCGTCAGCTGACGGATAAACTCTAACAAGTTTTAACTATCTAACCCTGATACGCTCATACTTCGCTACAGGACAGACAATTCAGCTATCCGCCAGCTGGCGGACTGTGAACGGTTACTTATATTTTGAATAATTAAAAATAATAAAATTTAAATTAATAAAAAAATTAATTTAAATAGGGACTTTTTTACTAAAAAAAAGAGGAACAATAAGTTCCTCTAAATATATTAATAAAAACTATTCGGACGATAACATTCGTGTAGAATAATTTATTTTAAGAGCATTGCATTTTCTGAGTGCTTGTTTAATATCAGTAACAACCCCCATTTTTGTATATTCATCTACTTTTAACGATGTAGTCATATAAGGTACTTCTTTCTCATCACGAGCTTCTCTTTCGCTGGTAATATAATCGCGAATATCATTAGTAGTTGCAAAAGCATCGTTCAACTGAATACGAGGTTCAGTACCAAAGATTTTTTGATATTGTTGCAAAGGAGAGCCTACATAAATATAGCTAACCAAAGATTTTTTTTCCAATTTTTGTATCTCACTCGCTGCAGGAACATGAACTCTAATTTTCAGATCTTGTTGCCTCATTGTTGTACTAACCATAAAAAAGAACAATAACATAAAAACTATATCAGGTAAAGATGCCGTTGATATTGGTGGTGTTCCTTTATCTTTCTTTGTTCTAAATTTTGACATAATTATTTACCTCCTCCTACATTTTTAGGTTCTGCCTCAGAAATTCGCTGAGGAAATACCTTTTTAATTAATTTTTGTTTACTTTCGCTTAACTCCTTATACTTTTCGCCAAAAGTTCTCATAGCCAACCCATTACGCAACTCATTATATGCAGCTGCTAATTCATTTTGAACTTGTATATAAGTTCCGTATGATGTGCCTCTATCATTTTGTAAAGAAATTACACCTTTTGAAACAAAATATGTGTGTCCAAAATATTTCCCGTCAATATCAGTTATTTTTTTCTCAGGCAACTTTGGATTATTTGCCGGATTATCAATAAATTCCTTAGCCTTGTCTTTCAATAGACGTACATCCATAGGTTCACCTTCAACCAACAATTGATTATTTTTATTAATAAGAACAACGAAAACATTTCTTTCTTTAATCTTATCATTAGATTTTTCTTGATCTTTTTCAGGCATTGGAGGCAACTTTCGAGATATTCCGGAATCTGTATCCATAGTTGTTGTAACAAGGAAAAATATTAAAAGCAAAAAAGCAATATCTGCCATTGATCCCGCATTAAATCCTCCCATTTTTTGTCTTGCCATAACTTACGAATTAAAAAGTTAAAAATTCCGTTGAAAATTTTCAACGGAAAATAAATACTATCTGAATGCAGAACTTACTTCTGAATAAATAACACTTAAAAATGCTAATATTCCGCAAATATACATCATATATAAACCTGTACCTACAAATCGAGATACACCGGCTGTAATATTAAACGCATCAGATCCAAAAAAATGTGGGATACTTGATGATGCCAGTAAATATGATATAAACAATAAAACTCCTACAATTAAAAGATAGATAAGACTATTTTTTGCATTTTCTTTACTTTGAAATATATTAATAATTGAAAATATCAAAGCAATAGATGCAGCTAATCCCAGTAATATATATGCCCATATAATAAAAGGATTCTCTGTTATTACATTTGTATAAAAGAAAATGCCTAATATTGCACATACACCCAATAAGATATATGAAATAATAGAAACAATTTTACTGATAGACATAATTATTTATTTTTAAGATTATATTTTGTTAAAATATCAATTAATGATATTGATGCATCTTCCATTGAATTAACAATGCCATCAATTTTAGATACAATATAGTTATAGAAAACCTGAAGAATCATAGCAACAATTAAACCGAATAATGTAGTAATCAAAGCAACACTAATACCACCTGCAACTAATGCCGGAGAAATATCACCTGCCGCTTTAATAGTATCAAAAGCTTGAATCATTCCAATAACAGTTCCCATAAAACCTAACATAGGAGCAAGAGAAATAAATAATGAAATCCAAGTTAAGCCTTTTTCCATTAAACCTGCTTGAACACTACCATAAGAAACAATAGATTTTTCAACAACATCAAGACCTTCATGTGCTCTATCTAAACCTTGATAAAAAATACTTGCAACAGGTCCTCTTGTGTTTCTACATACTTCTTTTGCGGCTTCAACACCACCTTCGTCTAATGCACTTTCAACACCGGTTAATAATTTTTTGGTGTTTGTTGTTGCCAGATTTAAATAAATAATTCTTTCAATAGCTAAAGCTAAACCAAATATTAAACAAAGTAATACAATAGCCATGAAACCTGCACCACCTTCAATAAATTTTTGTTTAAGTATTTGGTGTAAACTTTTACCTTGTACTTCTTCAACTTGTTCTTCTACTGCTGTTGAATCTGTTTGTTCTACTGCTGCAGAATCTTGAGCAACGGCTGTTGTGTCAGTTTGTTCTACTGCTGCTGTGTCTTGTGCATCAGTTTGAGTTGCTTCTTCTTGTGCAAATACTAAATTTGACGCTCCAAATGTAAGCAAACTAAAAATAGTAAATAATGCAAATAGTTTTTTCATGATCTGTTTTTTTAATTTTTTAATTAAGAACAAAAATATACAATTTTAATTATAATACAAATTTTTTGCTTTGAAAGAAATTATTACCGGTTTAAATAAAATAAAGAATCTGTTATTTTCAGACATTTCCATTAAACAATAAATATTTTTCTTTACTCACAAAAACTTACAAATATTTGCCAACAAAATACAAAAAAAATTAAATAAAAAAATAATTTATTAAATATTTATTTCTCATCTTATTGATTTGTTAAGATTTTTTTTGATTTCTTCGTTGTTTAATCCTTGTCCTAAAAGGAACATAAGCTTTGTGATTGCTGCCTCTGTTGTAATATCGTATCCACTTATTACTCCGTAATTTAACAATTCGAGACTCGTTTCATATTTTCCCATGTCAACACTTCCTGCACTACATTGAGTAACATTTAAGATAATAATCCTCCTTTTTATTGCTTTTTCAATCTCATCGAGAAACCACTCCTGAGTTGGTGCATTTCCCGATCCAAATGTTTCAAGAACTACAGCCTTTAAATCTTTTATATTAAAAAATGAAGCAACAACATTTCTATTAATTCCGGGAAAAATTTTCAGAACTGCAACATTAGAATCTAATTTTGTATAAATATCAAATTCTCGTTTTACGGTTGGATAATGGATAACCGAATAGTTATATTTAATATGTATCCCTGCCTTAGCCAAAGCAGGATAATTATCAGATGTGAAAGCATTAAAATACTCGGCATTATATTTTATGGTGCGGTTTCCTCTATATAATTTATTTTCAAAATAAATACATACTTCGGGTACTAAAGGCTGACTGTTTTGTTGTGCGGCTGCAATTTCAACTGATGTTATTAAATTTTCTTTACCATCGGTACGTAATGTTCCTATTGGTAATTGTGAGCCGGTAAAAATAACCGGTTTTGACAAATTTTTGAGCATAAAACTTACTGCTGATGCTGTATATGACATAGTATCAGTACCATGTAAGACTACAAACCCATTGTATTTATCATAATTTTCTTTAATTATTTTTACAAGTTTTATCCAAAACGCAGGATTAATATTTGACGAATCAATAATTGGGTCAAATGTTATTGTATTTAACCGATATCCGAACTTATTTAATTCAGGTACTTGTTTTAATATATGGTCAAAATCAAAAGGGCTTAGCGAACCTGTTTTTGGATTTTTTACCATCCCGATTGTTCCACCTGTGTATATTATTAATATTGAAATATTTTCTGATTCCATTTTTCAAATAAAAATTATATTATTATATTTCCTTAAATCCACAAATTAAAATATAATCGCCACTAATTCACGAATTTAGAACGAATTAATTTAATCAGTCTGTGTGAATTAATATTCGTTTTTAATTCGTGGCATACAAAAAAAATTTACAGATTTACGGTATTTTAATATTAAAAATTTCTTTTGCATTTTGAGTAGTTTCTTCAGCTACTTTATTAATAGTTACATTTTGCAATTGAGCAATTTTTTCAGCTATATAAATTATATTGGCACTTTCGTTTCGTTTTCCGCGTTTTGGTGCAGGTGATAAATATGGCGAATCTGTTTCTAATATAATATTTTTTAAATCAATTTTTTGCACAACATTGTCAAGTCCCGAATTTTTAAATGTTACAATTCCGCCTATCCCTAATTTAAAACCCAACGATATTATTTTTTCTGCTTGTTCAATATCTCCCGTAAAACAATGAAAGACACCTCGCAACTTACTATTTTTATAATTTTTAACAATATCATAAATCATTTCAAAAGAATTACGTGCATGAATAACAACAGGTAAATCGTGTTTAATTGCTAATTCAATTTGTTTTTCGAAAGCATCTATTTGTTGATTTTTAAATGTCTTATCCCAATATAAATCAATACCTGTTTCACCTATTGCATAAAATTTTTCTTTTTTTAACCATAACTCTACATTTTCTAACTCTTCTAAATAATTGCTTTTAACCGATGTCGGGTGTAAACCTATCATTGGAAAAAAATTATAGGGATAATCTTTTACAAGTTTCAATAACGGAACAACAGAGCTGCTGTCAATATTCGGTAATAAAATTTTAGTAACATTATTATTAAATGCGTTTTTTATTACCTGTTCTCTGTCGTTATCAAATTCATTGAGATAAATATGTGAATGTGTGTCAACTAATATCATATATAGTATTTGTAAGAAAACTTTAAAAATCCCATAGAATCGGGATTATTGCAATACAGTTTATTTTATAAATTGAATATATTGCTAAATTGTTCTATTGTTAAATTGTTATTGTTAAGATTTAATGACAATTATTATAACAATTTAACAATCCGCCAACCTGCAGATAATAAATTTCCTTCTATTTTAAATATAGTACACGTTACAGAATTTTCGTACAAAAACTAAATAGATAAAAACACAGCTCCTTTAATTTCAAAATAAATTATAGAATACTGATTGTTTATGACTTGTTATAATTTTTTTTGCAAATATAAAGATTAATTACATAAGGTATAATATTTACCAGGCAAACTTTTAACAACGCCTGAAAATTCTAAATTTAACAACATTGCCGAAACTTTACTCATTGGCAAATGGATGTTAACACAAATAATATCAATACTTTGCTTGTCGTTATTTTTAAGAAACTCAATAATATTTTTTTCATCATCGGTAAGATTAACAAATAATTTATTTTGAATTACTTTTGGTTTTGTTTCATCTACTTCCCAACCCAAAATATATTCAAGGTCTTTAAAACTTTCGATCAATGCGGCGCGGTTTGATTTAATAAATTTATTGCAACCAACAGAATATTTATCATTAATACGGCCCGGGAAAGCAAAGACATCTCTGTTATATGAATTAGCAATATCTGCAGTTATTAAAGCTCCACCCTTTTCTGCGGATTCCACAACAATTGTTGCATCAGACAAACCTGCAATAATTCTGTTTCGCCTCACAAAATTTGATCTGTCAGGTTTTGTGTCAGATAAAAATTCTGTTACTAAAGCTCCTTGATTAATTATTTCTTTAGCGATTGATGTGTGTGCTGTTGGGTAAATTCTATCTAAACCATGACCGAGAACAGCAGCGGTTTTAAGATTATTTTTTAATGCTGCTTTATGAGCAGTAATATCAATACCATAAGCTAAGCCACTAACAATTATGGCATTATGACCATTTTCATATAAATCTTTAATTAAATCATTACAAATATCTCTCCCTCGCGGCGTTGCATTTCGTGTTCCAACAATGCTTATCACTTTTGATTGATTAAAATCTACATATCCCTTGGCAAATAATATTAATGGTGCATCATAACAATTTATCAGACGTTGCGGGTAATCTCTATCTAAATAAAAAAAAGGTTTTATATTATATTGAGAAATAAACTCAATTTCTTTTTCTGCTCTGTATAGAACTTTCTGATTTATGATATTATTAGCTAAACATGTACCAATATCGGGAATTTTAAGAAGATTTGATTTTTTCTCTTTAAAAACGCCTTCAACACTACCCACATAAGCAATTAATTTTTTAGCTGTAATAAAACCTATACCCGGGATTAAAGCAATACCGATTTTATACTTTAATAATTCATCATTCATATCAATAAAATACTAAAATATTATTTTTTATTATGTAATAAAACGGCATTTAATGATTTTGTTATTGTTTCAATATCTTTTTGATTTAATAAACTAATACTTATTGGCGGATACTTAGCAATGCCTCCTTTAAATTTTTGATATAAGGTTATCTCTTTTTTAAGTTCGAAAAATGATTTTTTAATATTAAACTTCATAAATGATGCTTGCGGTATTTCTATTGTTTTGTTTAAACTAATAATGAGACTTAGTGAGGAATATCTAAAAATTATTTTATCATCATCAATATCAAAAAAAATATAATAAAATTTTAAATGTGTTAAAATTATAAATACTATTGTAAAAAAAAGTGTTAGAATTATTATAAATGTATATCCTTGTATAAAATCAACTAATAATGAGACAACAAGTAATACTAAATAAATAAAAAGGGTTGTCATATAGTAAAGTTTGATTTTTGCTGCTTTGTCTTTATTTTCTAATAACATAATTTGTGATTTTTGATATATAACTCTGATTTTTTTTTAATTTTATATTTTATTTTTTCAAATGTAATATAAAAAATGCAATTAATGTTTAATTCAAATAACATTATAACAGACAAACTGAAATTTAATTTAAAAAAAATTTCAAACAATTATTATAAAAATAAAATTTTTATTCTTGTTGATGACAATAGTTACAAATTTTGTTTCCCAATCATAAGTAAAATTATAGCATTAAACACAAAAAATATTATAAAAATTAAAAACGGTGAAGAAAATAAAAATATTGACACAATTGTTTCAATATGGAATTTTTTAAGTCAAAACAGTGCTGACAGGTATTCGCTGTTAATAAACTTAGGCGGTGGCGTTGTTTGCGATATGGGCGGCTTTGCTGCTTCTACATTTAAACGGGGAATCAATTTTATAAATATACCTACAACTTTGCTTTCACAAGTTGATGCTGCTGTGGGCGGAAAAACAGGCTTTAACTTTAACGGGTTGAAAAATGAAATCGGAATAATAAATAATGCTAAATATGTTTTTATCGATACAATATTTTTAAACTCTCTCAATAAAAAAAACATCTTATCAGGCTTTGCCGAAATGATAAAACATGCTTTGATTTATAACAAAAAACATTACCAAGAACTTATTCATTTAGATTTAGAAAACACCAACAGCAATGAATTTAAAGACGCTATTATTAAATCGATAAATATAAAAAAGCACTTTGTTGAGAAAGACCGATTTGAACAAAATATTAGAAAATCGCTTAATTTCGGGCACACTTTTGCTCATGCATTTGAAAGTTTATCTCTAATAAAAAAACAGCATATAACTCATGGTTACGCAGTTGCTTACGGGATTATTCCCGAATTATATTTGTCATACAAAAAATTGGGTTTTAATTATGATAAATTAATAAAAATCGCTAATCATATTATTGATGTTTACGGCAAATTCAATATTAATTCAAATGATTCCTCCAAACTCATAAACTTTATGAGACACGATAAAAAAAATAAAGACAATAAATTAATGTTTACCCTTTTAAAAGACATTGGAGATGTAAGCATAAACAACTCATGTGAAGATTATGAATTGATTGAAGCACTGAATTTTTATTCAAAAATATAGCAAAAAAATTAATGTTTAAAGTTTAAGGTTTAACGGCAATGTCGTTTAGTTAAGAACATATCAGATTAGCACCATTCTTTAGGATGGTGGATTAAATCAGTTAATTGTTTTGGAAGTCGGCTTAAAGCCGACTTTTAAAGAATTGCTTTTGAATTCTTAGCACCATCCGTTAGCTAACGGATGGTGCTAATCTGATTTTTAAAATTCATCCCTTAACTTAAATGATATTGTGCTTTGGCGGACTTCTAATTAAATATAAATAATGCAATACAAAATAACCAAAGACAATAAAAATCTTATAGGTGAAATAACCTTACCTGCGTCAAAAAGCATAAGTAACCGACTGTTAATTATTCAAGCATTAAGTTATTCACATTTCACAATTAAAAACATTTCGAAAAGTGACGATACAAAAATCATTTATTCGGTATTAAACTCAAACACAAACAATTTTGATGTAGATAATTCGGGAACTGCAATGAGATTTTTAACTGCATTTTTGTCAAAAATTGTTGGAGAGTGGATACTTACCGGTAGCGACCGAATGAAAAAACGACCTATTGGTAAATTAGTTGATGCTTTACGTGAACTGGGAGCAAATATAGAATATATTGAAGATGAGGGCTTTCCGCCGTTAGAAATTTTAGGCTCCAACCTTACAGGCAAAACCATTGAGATTAATGCAAACATAAGTAGTCAGTTTATTTCAGCTTTGCTTCTTATCGCACCAACTTTAAAAAACGGTTTAACCATTAAACTAAAAGGCAAAATTGTTTCAAAACCATATATTGACTTAACTTTAAATATTTTAAAATATTTTGGCATTAACTCTTCTTTTATCAATAACGCTATTAAAATTAACAATCAAAAATTTATACCAAAGGAATTTTTTGTTGAAGCAGATTGGAGCGCTGCTTCGTATTGGTATGAGATGGCTGCTTTTGCAGATAATGTTGATTTAAAACTTTTTGGCTTAAGTAAAGACAGTCTTCAAGGTGATGCTGTTGTTGCAAAGATATTTGAAGATTTCGGCGTTAAAACAACTTTTTTCAACAATGGTATTCATCTGACAAAAAAAGAAAGTAATATTAAAGAATTCAATATTGACTTAACAAATTATCCTGACCTTGCTCAAACTTTAGTTGTAACTTGTGCGTTTTTGGAAATTCCTTTTAAAATTAGCGGTTTAGCAAACTTAAAAATAAAAGAAACAAACAGAATTAAAGCTTTAATAAACGAACTTTCAAAATTTAATATAAATTTGAATGAGACAAGCGAAGGAGTTTTAGAATGTAATAATTTTCAACCCAACAATATTGAAGAATATTTTATCAACACCTGTAACGACCATAGAATGGCTTTAAGTTTTTTGCCAATTTCAATTCTTAACAAAAAAATTATTATTGATAATATTAATGTAATAAATAAATCGTATCCTGCTTTTTACGACGATTTAGGGAAAGTCGGGTTTGAGGTTAGAGAGGGATGATTTTGGGGGAATAGTACGGGATGCAACTATCATCTAATAAAAATCAATCCCATTTAACCGACTTATGTTCTTATGTTAATTTTTGAAAATAAAAAATCTGCCACAAAAAAAATATTTACAGCAGAAAAAATATTATTATTCCTCTTCCAAAGAAGCAGTTAATTCATCAGTAATTTCAATGTTATGATAAACATTTTGAACATCATCATCTTCTTCAAAAAAATCAACTAAAGCTAATACTTGTTTTGCATCATCTAAACTAAGTTCTTTAGTATTATTAGGTATTCGTTGCAATTCGGCACTTTGAGGTTCAATACTCATTTCGTCTAATTTTTTCTGAAGTGTTCCAAAATCTTCTAAAGCAGTAGTAATAACAAAAACATCGTCTTCAACTTCAAACTCTTCAACACCGGCATCAATAATCTCAAGTTCGAACTCTTCGGGGTCAAGGTCTCCTTTTTCAACAGCAAAAACTCCCTTTCTGTCAAACAAAAAGCTTAAAGAACCATTTGTTCCAAGACTACCACCTCGTTTTGTAAAAATTGAACGAATGTTACTTACCGTACGTTTATTGTTGTCTGACAAACATTCAACAAAAATTGCAATTCCATGTGGAGCATATCCTTCAAAAGTAATTTCCTGAAGATTAGCTCCGTCTTTTTCTGCTTTTGAAATTGCACGCTGAATATTATCTTTAGGCATATTTGCACCTTTTGCATTCGAAAGTGCCATCCTTAATCGAGGATTACTCTCAGGGTCTTGTCCCCCCTCTCTAACAGCAATTACAATCTCTTTAACAATACGTGAAAAAATCTTTGAACGCTTTGAATCTATAGCTCCTTTTTTTCTTTTTATGGTTGACCATTTACTATGTCCAGACATATTATATTTTTTAATTTAACAAAATAATTATGTAAAAATACAAAATTCTTAAATCTTAAAAAAATATTGAACTAATTTTAAAATAATTACAGTTTGTTATAAAATTTTATAAAACTTATACACTAACTTTACGCCATAATTTTTTAAAAAATATTATCATAAAAAATCAATCAATTACGGAACATGTCAATAAAAAATAATAATAAAGATAAATTATATATTGAAACTTACGGCTGTCAAATGAATGTGGCTGACAGCGAGGTTGTTGCAGCAATAATGAAAGAAAACAATTATTCAATTACAAATAATATTAATGATGCTGATATTATTTTTATTAACACATGTTCAATTCGCGATAATGCAGAGCAACGAATTTGGGGTAGATTGAACGTGTTTAATCAAATAAAAAAGAAAAAGAAAAATTTGATTATTGGTGTAATTGGCTGTATGGCTGAACGTGTGGGTGAAAATTTTTATAAAAAAAACGTTGTAAATCTTGTTGCAGGTCCTGATGCTTATCGCGATATGCCACATCTAATAGATGTAGTGAAAACCGGCGGGAAAGCTACAAATATTGAATTATCTGAAACAGAAACTTATGACGGCATTTGTCCTACAAGATTAGACAATAATAAAATATCAGGTTTTGTATCAATATCACGAGGTTGTAATAATTTTTGCACTTATTGTATTGTGCCATATACCCGTGGAAGAGAAAGAAGCCGCGACCCTGAAGATATTATTTTTGAAATTAAAGATTTAGCAAATAAGGGCTACAAAGAAATAACTCTTTTAGGTCAAAATGTTAACTCATTTATATGGAATAACGAAAATGAAAATATAAACTTTGCAAAATTACTTGAATTAGTTGCAATAAAATTTCCTGATTTAAGAATTCGGTTTACTACTTCTCATCCAAAAGACATGACTGATGAGACACTTAAAACGATTGCGAAATATCATAATATCTGTAATTACATTCATCTGCCTGTTCAATCGGGAAGCAGTAAAATTTTAAAACTCATGAACAGAAAATACACTGCAGAATGGTATATGGACAGAATAAAAGCAATAAAAAAATATATACCCAACTGTGGCATATCAACCGATATTTTCACCGGATTTTGCTCTGAGACAGAAGAAGACCATAATGAGACATTAAAACTTATGAAATGGGCAAAATTTGATTTTGCTTATATGTTTAAATATTCGGAACGCCCGGGCACTTATGCTGCCAACAAATTAAAAAATGATGTTACTGAAGAAACTAAACTCAAACGGCTGGAACAAGTTATTGAATTGCAAAAACAATTATCGGCAGAGAGTAACAAAAAAGATGTTAATAAAATTTTTGAAGTACTGATTGAGGGCGTTTCAAAAAAATCTGAGCGAGAGTTATTCGGAAGAACTCAACAATATAAAGTCGTTGTTTTCCCTCGAGAAAATTATAAAATTGGCGATTACGTTAATGTAAAAATTAATAGATGCACATCAGCTACATTAATTGGCGAAGTTGTTAACTAATATACTCTGCTTCGTAATAATTTGAGCTAATTTATATACTATAAAACAATTATAATTTTAAAATATAGCCATTAATAGTCATTGATAGTCATTAATTGCCAACCCCGTAGCGAAGCGTAATGACAACAAATGACGGCGAAGTCAAATGACGGTAAAGCCAAATGACAGCAAAGCTAAATGACAAATTATATTACGCAAAATATAACCTCTCAAAGTATAATTTTAACATATATTGCCATTAATAGTTATTGATAATCATTGATAGTCATAAATTGTCAGTAAACAACTAAATGACAATCCCGAAGCTTCAGCGATTTTCTATTGACTATTGATTATTGTCTATTGCTCGCTAACACATTGGTTAATAG
>JAUVJB010000066.1 GCA_030592465.1 Bacteroidota bacterium
GCAGAATCATTTAACGCTAAGATAAAAGCTTTTCGTGCTACGCAAAGAGGTGTAACAGATATCCCTTTCTTTTTATTTAGACTTGCTAAAATTTATGCCTAATCCCCCAACTTTTTAAAGTGACCCAATACTCCCTGTTAATTGATTATCACACAAAAAAAGTTTCGTTAAACTCGTTAAATCTCCAATTTCTACAGGAATACTGCCGGTTAATTGATTTGAAGATAAATTAATTTCAGTAACTCTTCCATCGCCGTTTACCAAAATGCCATACCACTCGGCAACATTGCCGGTAAGCCAGTTAGTGTTATTGTCCCAGTTATCTCCACCGGTGGCATTGTAAAGTGCTACAAGTGCAAGAGAATCTTGTTCGTTGGCAGCACCTTTGTAAGTTATTTTAGGGCTTTGGATTTCATGTTTTTGCAAAAGTTCTTTTTCTAAAAATTGTTCGTGCATCATATCATTTTCATGATATTGTCTATCGAAATGTTCTTGTGCAAAATTGTTATGCCTTGTGTCTTTGGGCAAGTCTTTTTGTGCAAATAGTGTTGTTGCAACAAAAAATACTGTTAAAAATGTAAAAATCTGTTTGATTTATGCTTAGTTTTATATGTTATTAATAAAAAATTAAATTTACAATTTTATTTTAAAGTTTAAAAATATTTTTTTATACTTCTTAGTAATTCATTTTTGTTTAGTTTTTTATGAAACATTGATGTTAAAACCAAACATGACAGGTGTTTTTTAAACTTTTCATCGTCCTCCGGCTGGCGGATTGAAAAGTTTTCACTCAACACCGGTTTAGGCTGTAATTTAAACCATAAATATTTTTATTTCGCAACAAAACCTGAAAGATACAGTTATCCGATAAGCGATTTATAACCGCTAATCGGTTCATTAACAAAACCCTCAAATATTTTAAAACAAAACTTTCAGATTGCAAATCCGAAAAAGCGGGGCGAAGCTGTTAATCAATGTGTTAGCGAGCAATCCCGAAACTTCGGGAGAAAATCGCTGAAGTGTCAGGATTTCGATAGAGCTCAATGTTCATTTTTTTCCTTAAACATTTTTTTTGCCATATTTTCAAAACTATTACTTAAATTAAATTTAAAAGGTAAATTTTTATACATTGATGTATCTACTATTCCCTTTAAATAATATTTTTCAATTAGGTTTTGATATGCTTTTTGTTGAAGCACAAAAATATCGTCGTGTGAAAAATTTTTTAAAACAACCATTTCCCCATTAATAAAATATGGCAATAAGTCATTTTTAACATTCTCAACCGGCGTTACAACATCAATATCTCCGGAAATAAATAATGTATTTATTTTCAAATACTTATTCGTTTGTGTATTTTCAATTTTTTTAATATCAAAATTATTACCATTGAGTAAGTTCCAAAATTTATTTTCAGCAACAGACAAATAATATCCGATAGTACTATCTGTTGTGTCTGTTGATTTCAAATAAGCACCATTATTCAAACTATTAATCTTTATAAAACAATCTCCTAATTTTATTTTATACAAAAAATGTTCATCAAAATTATTTGAAAGATATGCAAACCCTGAATAATCACCATTAAAAGCATTAACAAATGTTTGAAACAACATAGCAATATCTTGTGATGAGTATAAATTATTAAAAATCATTAACTTTAATTTGTCAGACGATATTTCATAATTGTTCCACTTTTTAGGAATATTATTCATCACATAATTAATTGTTTTTGAAATGTCGCTCGATTTTGCAACAGATATGCTGTCATTTGACCATAAATTACACAGCTGATTAATTTTATCATTGATTATTTTTTTGTTTTGATGCAGATAATTAATCGGATGAGCACTGTTCATAATTGAATAATTAACATTATCAGCATACTTAAGCGAATAAACATACGCAATCATAGTTCCGAAACTAAAGCTGAAAAGGTTAATTTTTTTATAACCAAGAGCTTTCCTTGCTGCTTCAAAGTCATTAGCAACTTCAACAATATTATAGCCATTAACATCAATATTTTGTGATTTTAATTTTCTGATATCTGTTGAAAGCAACTTATTAATAACATTAAAATTATTTTGGCTAAATAAAGTATCATTTTGTTTAAAATAATCGAAAGAATTTGGAAAATCGAGTGATACAGAGCCATCAACACCGCGATATCCGACCATTACAATATCGTGATGCTTAATCATCCATTCAGGAAACCACCAGTGCCAGATATTGCTTTGTCCGGGTCCTCCATTAAAAAAAAACACCGGTTCTTTCGGATTTTCACTAAGTGATTTAACAATAACAACAGGTAAGTTAATTAATCGGGATTGTTTTTTGTTTCTATTCTCCGGAACAATTAGAGTCCCAAAATCAGCTTTATAATTCATAAAAGTACCTGATTTTATAATTAAATCTCCTGCTTGAGCATCAGGTATTAATTTGCCGGTCAGATAATGATAAACTTGGGATTGTGCGGGTTTATTAAGAAAGAATAAAAAAAAAGTAAATATAAATATTTTTAATATTTTCATCAGATTATATTTTCTTCCGAAAACTATTTTTAATATATAGAATTACAGACAACTAAAAATATATAAAATTTAATAACTAATCATACTAAAGGGAAGGTCAACAATGCTTGCAAATGCTTCACCGGAATCTTGCATGTCTTCATCATCGTCTTGATAGTACCAATCGACAGAAATATCAAAGCCTCTCGCTTTCAACTCTTCAAATTTTGATAAAATATCAACAATCCTTTTAGAAGAAGCAGAATTAAAATACTCCATTTTAAAAACCACTTTTGTTTTCTCATTCGGGTTATTTGAATAATCATCTAACCATTCAACTATTGGTAAATAAAACTCCTTAACATCTTCAGGTAAAGATTTTCCTGAAAATTTAAAAATATTATTTTCTTTATCAAGAACAATTTCAGGAGTATCTTCAGTTCCTTCTATGACTTTTTTTTCCATAATATCTGTATTCACAAATAAAATATAAATGTAATTTCTGTTTCTTTAAAAAATGTTAATACAATTATACAAAAAAAAAATTAAACTTTTTAAAAAAATGTAATAAAAGCATTAAACAAATTAAAAATTTTATTTTTTTATTTTTGAAAGTTGTTTTAATCTTGCAAGTAAAGGAGGATGCGAATAATATACAAAAACATAAAACGGATGCGGCGTTAAGTTACTTAAGTTATTGATTGATAATTTTTTCAGCGCTGATGAGAGTTCATTTGGTGCGTAATTTTCACCGGCAAACTTATCTGCCTCAAATTCATTTTTACGTGAAATAATATTCATTGCCAAACCCAAGGCAGTTGAAATGGGACTATATAATATTGCAAAAGAAATTAAGGCAATATGAAAACTTGCATTATCTACGCCAAGTGCTTGAGATAATGCAGGATTACCAATAAATAACGAGAGAATATAAAAAGTTAAACCTGCTTGTAGAATTGATATTATTATATTAATTAATGTATGTTTTTTCTTATAATGTCCTATCTCGTGTGCCAGAACAGCAACTATTTGTTTAACACTGAGGTCTTTAATCAGAGTATCGAATAAAACAATTCGCTTTTTTGCACCTAAACCACTAAAGTAAGCATTTGCTTTTGTACTTCTTTTTGAACCATTAATAACAAAAATATTCATTAATCTAAATCCAACTTTTTTACTAAACGAACTTATCTCATTTCTTAAATCTCCGGCTTCTAATGGTGTCTGTTTATTAAATAACGGAACAATTATTGTTGAATAAAACATTGTAATAAAAATTGAAAAAATACTCACTAAAATCCATGCATAAATCCAAAACATGTTTGTTGTTTTGAGATAAAACCAGATTATTAATGAAATGAAGCCACCTCCAATTATTATTGCCAATAGCCATGATTTAATCTTATCAAGAAAAAATGTTTTAACAGTCGTTTTATTAAACCCGAATTTTTCTTCAATCGCAAATGTATCATATAATGAAAACGGTGTATTAATAATGTCAAAGGCAAAAAATAATATCCCAAAAAATATTAAAGCAAGCAAAATTGGATTTGTTGTAAAATTGTGAGCAATATTATCGACAAAAGCAAAACCTTTAAAAAACAACATTAATAATATTACTATAAAACTAAAAGTGCTTGTTAGAAACGAAAATTTATAGTTTGTCTTTTTATATTCCTGCTGTTTTTTATACTTTTCAGCATCATAAATACCTTCAAGCTCTTCGGGTAATTTTGCAGTTCTACTTTTAAAATTCAAATATTCTAAAATTCTTTCAGAAAAATAATCTACAACGAGTATTGCAATAATTATATAAAAAATTGTTTGTGCCATGTTAAATAATATTAAATTACTATAATGTTGAGTTGTATCCTCTCAAAATACATTTGACTGTATTTACAAGATTGACAAATTTTTTTTAACAGCTCTTTCGGATTTGTAATCCGCCAACTGACAGAGCGACAATCTCAATCGTCTGAAATACAGAGACATAGATTGCTTCGTTCCTCGCAATGACGTACTTTTTTACCTTTTTATACTGAACTCATAAATCATTTTACTTAGGCATTGTAAAGCCCTGTTTTTTTTACATTTCTTCTTAAATATCGCAAGATATTCTTACCAAAATTTTATTTTGCAGGCAGCATACAAACACATTTTTAAAAGTATAATCCCATGTTTGAAACGTGAAATATTTGTATTACCATAAGTTCGTTCACGATAGCGAACAGGCAAATCAACTATTTTTAAATTTAACTTATAAGCCCCAAATAATAAATCATAATCGCCAAACGGGTCAAATTCTCCGAAGAACTTTCTGTTTTTCTGAAGTTTGATATAATCTTCGCGGAACATTACTTTTGTTCCACATAAAGTGTCTTTAATCGGCTGTTCGAGTAACCAGCTAAAAACTAAACTAAAAAATTTGTTACCCATTGTATTTAGCGAGCGCATAGCTTCTTTTTCCATAGGATAAACCAAACGCGATCCATTGATGAATTCGCCTTTCCCTGATGCAATTGCATTGTAAAACTTAGGCAAATCTTCGGGTGGAACAGTAAGGTCAGCATCAAGTATCATTAAAATATCTCCGGTAGCTATTGAGAAACCTTTTCTTACGGCATCAGCTTTACCTTTTCCTTGTTGTTGAATTATCTTAATGTCATGTGTTTCTTTATACTTTTCCTGTATTTTTTTTATAGTCTCCCACGTATCATCGGTTGAATTTCCTTCAACATAGATTATTTCGATGTGTTTTCCAAACTGTGATAATCGTTTAATAGCATCTTCAATATTTCCACTTTCATTTCGTGCCGGTATAACTACTGTGGTTGAATATTCGGGTTGGGGAGTTTCTTTTAAATGAAAAACAGGCCTTGCATTAATAAATTGATTAATACAGAAAAAATTAAAAACAGGTAATCTGGCAATAATTTTATTAACAATATAAGAAAATAATGGTATATTGAAAGGAAATAAAAGTCTTTTTGTACTTCTAAAGGACTCAAAACCTGTCAAATATAAAATATCTTCAATATCTTTTTTTGTTAACCAACTTTGTTCAGGGCTTTTTTTCTTTATACCAATAAATTCCCCGAATTTTAAAAACGGTTCCCATATAAAATTATAATAAGAAATCAATATTTTTGTTCTTGAGTGACAAAGGCTTTCCAAACTTTCAAATACTTCAATAAGATTATCAAAATATCCAATAACATCTGAAAGAATAACAACATCAAATTTTTTATCAATATTTATATTTGAAGCATCTTGATTATAAAATTTAATATCGGGATATAATTCCTTTGCTTTCAGAATCATTTTTTGGCTAAAATCAATTCCAACTTTATCTTTTCCTTTTAATTTATTAAGAAGATTGCCATTTCCACAGCCAATTTCTATTATAGTATTATCTTCATTTAAATAATAATTAAAATATTTCGCTATATCATTATAATAATATTTAAACTTATTTCGATATTTTGCATAACCGTCAGCTATTGAATCAAAATATCTTTTTATTATTTCTTTTCTATGCATAAAATTACAATTCAAATTTTGAGTCCGATACGAAAAGCCGATAAGCAGTTAACCCGCCAACTGGCAGGCAGAAAATTAGAGGCTATAAAACTGTACGTCAGTCCGCCAGCTGGCGGACCGCTAATCGGCTAAAAATTGTTTTGGACTATTCTCAATTTTTTCAATTTCTATAGTTACAAACATAGCAAAATTATTTTTAAACCATTTAATATTATCAATTTTATGGATTAGCGGATAAAATAAAAATGGTAAAAAAATAGAATTATCCTGTAAATAGTAAGTTCAATGCGAAAAAAACTATATCAACACTTTGAATATTATTAACATTTGATGTTATTAACTGTGGATTAATTTCCTTAATAAATCCTCCGCCTGCTCCTAATTCAATATATTTCCCTGATGGATTTTTTTTAGTATATGAATTAAAAATTAAATAGCATTCGCAATATATATTTTCATAATTTAGTAGATAATCTCAAATAAATATGCAGGTTCATCTGATCCTATTGATTTTACGGTGCGTATTTTTTTAGGATATTTTTTCTGAATAAAATATAAATACTTTTTTACAGTATTAATAGTATATTCTGTTTTTTTATTAGGATATTTTCTTAAACTTGCCATAATAACATACCTCACATTATTATCTTTTAATTTTTGAAGTAAATCATCGGAATCTTCAGTTGAAACACGATATATACCATAAAATTTACGTTTAGCATAAATAAATGAGATGCTTGGTTTTCTACATGCAATATTAACAGAATCCGGTGTGTTTTCTGCAGCCCACTTGCTCATTTTTATGTAATTAATCTGATCTGTTGTAATTCCATAAAAAGGATGTCCTGCTAAATTATTCATTAATAGTTCATCGTTTGCTTTAACTTTATTAACAGTTACTTTCAGGTTTGTAAAGAACATAATGAAAAGCAATATCAATAATAATCCCTGAAGAATTTTTAATGATTTAAGTTTGCTTAAATAATAAATGCCTGATAAAAAGAACAGTAATATTAAAGGAAAATATACCAAAATTAATCGGTCTTGATCCCAACGTGTTTGTAAAATAACAAATGACATTCCTAATAAAACGGCAATATAAATACCTGTAAACAAAAGATATCTATTCTTTTTAAATGCAAAATAAATTGCAACAAAAAATAAAATATAAATTAAAATAGTTAGAACGATTTTAACATCGAGTATTTCAGGTCGAAATCCTATAAATTTATAAAGATGTTTTGATAAATATAAATTTGAATTACCAAAGAAACGATGTATATAGCCCATAAAATCTTCATTACCTTTAGCTGCATTAAAAGAGTCTTTTAGCAACAGAGTTTTGAATTGTGTAGCAAACTGAATAGATGATAAATGAAAAATATATTTTTTTATAGATATAAAAATTCCATAATTAATAAAAAAACTAGCAGTAGTATAAATTAAATTCTTCCATTTGAAAGTTAAAATAAAGAATAAAGAAACAGCAACAAAAACACCAAAACCAATGCTTCGCGTCGCACCCAAAAAAAGCAAAAACATTCCCAAAACGAAATATTTTCCATAATTATTTTTTAAAGGAAGACTTTCTGTTTTTGACATAAAATACTTAAAGAAATAAAAGAAAAACAGTGCCTGCAACATTAAAAAGAACGCCTCGGTAAAAGTTTGACTGGCATAATAAAGTATATAAGCATTAAAAGAAATAATAATCATTACAAAAACAAGTAATAAACCTGAAACTCTTCCACGGCAAGCCTTATAAAAAAAATATAAACTAAGAAGAATAAATATTAATGATAAAGATTTTAATAAAGTAACATTTAAACCAAAAATTAAAATAAATAAACTAAGAAAGAGTGGATACAAAGGCCCCTGATAAGTTGGGAATGTTAAATCTTTGGCAAAACTAAATGCTCTTAAAATATATGCAGAATCATCTCCTGCCTCGCTAACCCTGAAATTAAAAAGTAAAATTGAAAATAATATGGTAAAAAACAGCGAAATCCAAAAGAAAATTTTACTTTTCGAATCAAAAAATTGATCTAGTTTATCCAATAAATCTGTTTGTTTTTTTAATTTTATTTTTTTATTTTTTGTATTCTTAATTGATTTTGACATAATAAGTAGATGTTAAATTAAAAACCATACATTAAAAAAATGTAGTTTATACTTTGTACGGTTATATTTTGCACTTTGGCAAGCTCAGTAGAACCGTAATGTAATTTGTTTGCCCTATGAAATCCTGATTTATCAGGCTATTTCATAAGGGTCATTTATTTCACTGCCTGCCCTGTGAAATGCGAAGCAATATTTCATAGGGGTCATTCATAACTATTTAATTACATAATGACTATCCCGCTCTTTCGGGTTACAAAATCCAAAAGAGCTGTAAGATTGCTTTTCTAATCTCAAATTTCAATGTTTTGTGAACTGTTACAAATTGATTTCCAATCCCGAGTACTCAACGATTTTCTATTGACTATTGATTATTGTCTATTGCTCGCTAACACATTGGTTAATAGCTTTATAACATTAAGTCATTGAAATTCATCATGCTAAAAACAAATAATCAATAGTAAATCAGCAATAGAAAATCGTTGAGTACTCGGGATTGTTTTTGTCTCTATGTAAATATACGGACACTCATTTAATTTAATTCTTTACAAAGGCTTCTTAATTTCGTAAAAAGATATCTGTATTAATCTAAATTAAATTTTCATATCTTTAAAAATATAAATACAATTATACAAAAATAATTAATAAAAGTATAAATCAAAAATTCTATTTTTCAATTTCAGAAAAATGTTTTAATCTTGTACATAAAAATCTGAAATAAAAAATCATAAAATAGAAATTAGATGTTCAAATTCAATGTATTAAAATAAATAATACATGAGTCCACTATGAAAACTATCCGCCAGCTGGCGGATTGTTAAATTGTTTTATTGTTAAATTGTTGAAATACAAGTAATATGGGGAATAACAATTTAACCATTTAGCAATATATTCAAACTGTGAAATAAGCTATATTGCAATAATATTCGATGGTTTAGAGTTTTCTTTCACACACTACATAGAAAATGGATGAGTATTTGAAATTAAGATATAGCAAGTAATATGTAAAAAAACAAACTTACGTATTGATATTGAATATTTTTCAATAAAATACATTTAAATTACTAAACCGGTATATAAAAATGTCTATATTTGAAAAAAAATAAAATTTGCTTAAAGTATTAATAAATTTATTTATTATTAATACATGAGTCCACTCTGAAAAGCCGATAAGCGGTTAATCCGCCAGCTGGCGGATAGTTTTCACAGTGGACTCATACATTATAATTTGGAGAAACTATTATGCAAAAGGAACAGAAAATTAATAAAAGACTTGAAAATGAAATTAATCATGGAAAATTCTTAGTTAACCAAGGAGCAGGAAAAATTTGGAACTGGGAATCCCCGGCAGGAAAGAGACGATGGAAAAGAAGAGTAAATTTACTTACATCGCATATTAAACCATCTATGAAAGTATTAGAACTTGGTTGTGGTACAGGGTATTTTACTAAAGAAATTATAAAAATTAATAATTCATTAACTGCCATTGATATTTCACCGGATTTAATCAATATTGCTAAAAATACGATTACTCATAACAGCAATAATGTGATTTTTAAAATTGAAAATGCATATTCTATGAGTTTTCCCGATCATTCATTTGATTGTGTTGTTGGTAGTTCAATACTGCATCATCTTGAGATTGATGACGCATTTAAGGAGATATTTAGAATACTGAAACCCGGTGGTAAAATATATTTTACTGAACCTAATATGATGAATCCTCAAATAGCACTTCAAAAGAATATACCTTATATAAAAAAAAGATTGGGAGATTCTCCTGATGAAACAGCATTTTTTAGATGGCCACTAAAAAAGAGACTAATAGAATTAGGATTTGTTAATATTAAAATCATTCCTTTTGATTTTCTTCATCCTGCTATTCCCAAATTATTAATAAATATTATTATTAAAATAGGAAATTTTACTGAAAAGATTCCTATTTTACGTGAAATTGCCGGTTCGCTTTTTATAACAGCACAGAAACCTCAAATAGGGAATAAAAACATTTAAAAAACTTGGATGAGTTTTCGCATTGTTCATTTATTAATCATGTGAATGGTTACGATTATTTTAAAATTTGTTCTCCTGAAAATTGCTTATTTAGTTTATCTTGTTCTTTTAGTCGTTGCTCAAGTATTCTAATGTAATCAATCGCCCATTTATTATTTTGGTTGTGTGCCTTTTTTGCCCAAACTAATGCTAAGTCTAATTTACCATCCATTTCACAAGCTAATGCCATATTAAAAGCAGCATCGCCGGCAATTCTTTTATTTGGGTTCTTCACATCTTTTTGCCATAATTCAGAAGCTTTTACCCAATCGTTTTTAGCAACATACATTATAGCTTTTCTCATATTACTACTCCCTGTAAAATACATACGCGAACAATCTGTCCAAGCCGGTGAAATTCTCCTAAAAAAGGCGTTTGCGGCATAATTTGCAATTTCATCGGCAATAATTGTGTCTTTTGACATATTTTTAATTGACCATCGTAATGAATATCCATAAGAATCGAATGGTACATCGTTAATCTGTATGTCTCTGTCAATAACTTTTCGATTTTGAGGATAGTATATTCGCCATATAGCTGTTACTTTAAAATTAAGATATGTGTAATAAACATAACCAAAATCAGAATAAAACGCATCGAAATCGACAGAATCATCATGAATAAATCCTTCAAGAGATATTAAAGCTTCTGTTTTATTCTTTTTACAAACAGATTCAATCTTATCCCAATTAAATTCATCAATGTTTGATTTATTATTTATGAGGATGGCTTTTTTATAGAGAGGAGAGTTATTTAACATATCGGTTAAATATTTAACCGTCAAATCAGTAGATAAACTGTCTAAAATAGTTGTATCAATATTAAATAATTTGTAATCAACATGATTTCCCTTTTTATTGATTATTTTATTATATCTGTTTTGCAGTAAATAATTATTAACAACTGAGAAACTCTTCACTTGTTCAGGTAAAGTAACTTCGGCAGGTTTCAATACTTGAAACTGAGTAAATGAAATAGTTCGACACGAGGTTGCTATTAAAAAAATTAATAATAAAAAAATGTATATTTTATTCTTCATTTGTTTAATTTTTAGCAACCAACTCATTATTATCACTTCTTAATAAATAATATATGAGCACAATGAATCAATAACTATGCCATTATTTTATGAGTCTATCCAATATTTTTGCTAATAAAGTGAAAATAGATAAGATCTAAAGCTTGAGTTTTTATGTTTCCGGCTTGAAATAACAGTTTAGTAACTACCAAAGAATTTTCTTAAAAACCATTCAACAGATAGCAAAGCCAAAATTAAAAAGAAAATCCATTTTAAATTTATTACATCAGACAAATTCTTATCGTAATAATAAACTGAATTAATGCTTGAATTATTTTTCAAACTATCGATTAAATTATCAAAACTTGTCAAGCTTTTGACTGATTGATTGGCATAAAACATCTCACCCTTTGTTTTAAGCGACATTTGATAAAGTGTATTAAAATTTGCCATTGTGTTTTCTGCTTCAATATTAATTGGCAAAATGGTAAAACTGCCTTTTTTATTATAATTTTTATTCCCAAGCGTGCAATAAGCGTTATATTTATAATCTCCAACTTGAAAAGCACCGGCATCAAGCCTATATGCCTTATCTGTCTTATTAAAAGTAAACGGAAATTTCTTTCCTTGTTTGTTTATAATCTCTAAAGAGATATCGGGTAAATTAACCGGTTCATAAGTATCGTTGTATAATTGAGCATCAAAAACAACAGACTGATTTTCAGTAAAAATCTTATTTACTTTAATTATAAACTTAGTTTTATTTTCTTTTAATGATAAATATTGAACAGTATTGCCAATTAATTCTTTAAAGATATTTATATTAGAATGTTGCTTAAAATCATATAGTTTCCACCGCCAAAGACCTTCACCAACAATAAAGCCTATTTTATGATTAAAATTATTATTAAAATAAATTAAGGGTTTATTTGTTGAGACATCTTTAATTTTTTGATAAAACAAAATATTTGTATTGTTATCGGTATTATACTCACCAAACGGAGAAATTAAAGGAGGTAATTCAGAAATAAAATTCTGTGCTTCGGTGCTTAAATCAAAAAAAGTAAAATTATTATTGAAAGCAGGCTGTGTTTCTTCAAATGATTTTCGATTCTGTTTTATTGATAATCCTGCCTGTAAGTTATTAATTATCTGCAAATTACTTTGTGCACCAATAATAAACAAAACAGGTATTTTATCGGCAAAAATTTTAGATAACAAACTTGTTGCCGAATAATTAATTGCAGGTAGCCGGTCGAGAATAACAAGATTATAGCCTTTAACCTGTTTATTAAATTTATCATAAGTTGAATATTCAACTTTATAATTTTTATTTGATTCTAAAACTTCTCTAACAGCACCAACATCAGGATGTGGCGAATATGACAAAATTAATATCTTTTGTTTATCTTCAATTACATCAACTGCAATAATTTTCGAATTATTCTTTTTACTAATTTCCTTACTATCAGAAAGTAACTCAATTTTATACTTTTGTAATCCTCCATTTTTTGCATCTAATAGAATGTTTACAGTCGTTGAAAAATTATTATTATTGATTAAAATCTTTTTGGAATAAACCTGCTTGTTATTATTATAAATTTTTAAATAAGTTTCGGTATTTTTTTGTTGATAAGCATTAACCTTAGCTTGAATTGGGAACTTATCGCATAAAAAAACAATCCTGTTATAATCAACCTGCGACAATATTATATCCTTTTGAGCATTTGTATCCCCTAATGCAATAGTATAAATTGGATATTTAATATTGTTAACCAAATAATTGGGATTATCTCCTTTGTTGTAAATACCATCGCTTGCTATAATTAATGCACCAACATTTCTGTTAAAATATTTATTGTTAATCTCGTTAAGAAAGGTTGAAAAGTCTGTTTGTTTTTGACTGAAATCAAAACTCAATCCATTCTTAATACTCTCGCCAAAAGAGTATGTTTTAACATCATAGTTTTTGGAAATATCATTGACAAATTGATGAACTTTAGATTGATATTGATTTTTATAA
>JAUVJB010000280.1 GCA_030592465.1 Bacteroidota bacterium
ACCGTACAAACCACCCGTTTCATGCAGAACCATCCATTCTGTATAAACCGTAAAACCTGTTTAAATCGGGTATTTTTAAAAATGGAAATAATATTTTTAATTTTTTTTATCTGATTAATTATTCTGCATTCCGTTGGCAGAAGTAATTTGTTAGCTGAGGTGGAGGACGATGGAGTTCCCTCGGACTTCGTACTCCATACGGATTTCTTTCAGTCATCGGGATGACACTTGCAATTTAAAATTGTTTACCCATCTGTCTATAAAATACCCGTTCATAAAAGTCAATTACTTGCAAGTGTCATCCCGAAAGAGCGCAGCGACTGAGGGAACTCCCTGCTGTGTGCAGTTAGCTGGCAAATACTACCTGCCGGCAATTTGGCATTCCGTTGGCAGAAGTAATTTGTTGGCTGAGGTGGAGGACGATGGAGTTCCCTCTCTCGCCTAAAGCGAGATCGGGATGACACTTGCAATTCACAAACTTTTATTTTTATCATCCGTTCTCCGGCTGACGCTTGTTTACGCCGGAGGACGGACAAGTGTATGCCTGAATTTCTTTTAGTTTTAGAGTTGTAAAACAGGTTTTTGGTTGATTGAAAGTTTTTTTGGCTTACAAGCAAAATTATTGGACTTGTTTGAATGATTTTATTGGGGGTTATAAATGACTTATTACAAGGTGCTCATTACGCTTTGTTCGATTGTCGGCGGAAACGAGCGTAAACTATGTTTATATTTTTTTCATTGTTCCATTTCCTGGGAGTGTTGAATTTTTAATAATGTATTTTTCAAATGGTAGAACATCTGTAGTTCTTCCTCTATTAATATAATAATTAAGTTTACTTAAAAGAAATTGAAATGTACCATCAGGGTTTACTACATGGTAAATGTTGTCAGCATTGTTTTTGTCTTCTTTTGTGCAATTATTTTCAGAATCCAAATAAACAAAAATTCCATCATGCAATGAGACAATTATATTTGGCAATAAATGAGATTCCTCGTTTGTTATTAACTTCGAATATTTATTTAAAAAGGTACCTAATTTTAAATCAATTTTTTCACAAAGAATAAAACCATATATCTGGTCATTTGATTTTTCATTTTGGCTGTAATATTGGTTATTTGCCCCTTGAATTGTCTGTCTAGAACAATATTTTCTCCAGCATGTTTTATCATTTAGAAATCTTTTAGATTTTTTAACTGATTTTATTTTTGAGAACGAATCAACTAAGTCCTTTGAGTTAAGTGTGCTTTTAATTTCACCTATTGCAATAACACCTTCACATGGATAATATGTTGTTTCGGGTGTATCATTTATTGAAAAAACCGGACAAATATCTTTTTCAAATACAATGATATCTGTCTGTTTACTAGTATGACCAAAAGAATCTATTACACATCCAGTTGCTATGCCAATTGATTGAGGAAATATTAGTTCAAGTTTATTTCTTACTTCTTTTTCTCGTGCTGAACCAACTAATACTGGTGTAGTTGCTTTACCAGCTTTTCTAAAGCCATCAATTAATTCTTCTGCTAAATCTTTTAAAAACCCAATTGAGTCAAATGTTTTTTCCATACCTAATTAAATTAATGCCAATTTTGAATGAAACTATATTTTTTATTTTTTCTATCCTTGCTTTACTTCTTGATCAAAAATTTTATATTTTCTAACTTACAACCAAAATTAATAGATTTGTTTGAATGTGTTAGTTGTCGTTATAAACGACGTATTAGAAGGCACTTGTTACAAACAATTACTAATTGGGTGTCTTTATTCTATTTCTTTTAGGATTACTTGTTTTTTGAATTCATTCTCAAGTTGTTTCAATAAATCAGAAAATTTCATAATAGCATTTTTTAAATTATTTAATGCAACCCTATTCTTCTTTTCACGCTTATCCATCAAATCAAAATTAGGTGAACTGAAAAGTGAAATAGTTTCAAATTTATTTGTATCAGTATTATAATATTCATTAAATGCTGAATATGTTGAATAAGCATTGTCTAAAATATTAATATTTTTTTGTGTAAGCTCTTTTGAAATGTATAAATTGCATTTCACCATACTTTTATAAGCAATGTTATAGTATTTCATAAAATCTTTTTTCTTTAATTGATAATCTTTTTTATCATTAAAGGAGAACATATTTTCTTGTGCAAATTTTTGTAAATTAACTAAATCTTCATATAGATTATCTATTCGTTCAAATCTTATTTTAGTTAGTTCTGAAAGTGTTATTTGATATGTAATATTATGTTTTTGTAATTCTGATTTCAGTTCTTCAATTTTTGTATTGAAATCAATTTTCACAACTTCGACTTTCTGTGTAATTTTTCCAATATCTTCAAGTGTTGCTAAATTCTTCCCTTTTTCTTTAAAATAACTTTTAAAGAAAGCTAAATATAAACCACCAATAATGATGACAATTTCAAGTATCAAATTTATTAATTGTATTTCCATTCTATTTATTATTTAATTATGCCAAATAAATTTGGTTTTTAAACACAGTATCTCAATTGTAGTATGTTATTTCTTTTCAATTCTGTTTTTTATTTTTTTTATTTTTTCAGGTGCTATATAAATATATTCAATAATTGCTAAGAAAAAATCATCTAATAAATTTATTTCATTATCACTAATTGTAATATCAGTTTTATGAACCCCATCATTTCCAAGCAATCTTATTAAGTCTGCCATATCGGTTAATTTTTGAGGAATGATTTCAAACTCCCCTAGTTTTTTTATTTTACTTTTTAAATCTTTTCCATTTACTTTTTCATGTTTACATAGTATTTCAAGAGAACGTCTAATTAATATGATGAATGCAATTTTTGAAATCTTCTTAACTTTAATTGCTTCTTTATAAGCAATATTTATTTTTTTAGGAACAGCTTGATCAATTCGTCTTTCATTTGGCCATAAACAAGATGACTCATCAGAATTATCATTTAAACAAAAAAACAGGGAATGTTTATGACAATTATCACATTTTGTAAACCACAAATCTATATCAATATCATAAGTGACTCCATCTTCAAATTCTGCATATTCTTTTTCTAATCCTTTTTCAATAATTGTATGGGATGTTTTATTCCCACAGTGTTGACATAATAAAATTGGATTCATATTAACTTTATTTTGAATGACCTAAAACATTTGTATTAAAGCCATGGTTTTAATTTCTCTATACTTTTACATACTTATTATTCATCTAAACATACATACAAATTTACATAATCTTATAATAATTATTATTTTATTTTATTAACATTAACAAATTAATATAAGCTAATCATAATTAGTGATAGATTGAGTTAATAAAGATTTCTCCTTTTGGTTCATAGGATAATATTAAAATAACAAATTAATCCTTCAAGCAACGAACCGAAAAACCGAATACCTTATCGAAGTAGCTACGTTTCACTCCATCGCTATAATCCGTTAGCCATCGGCCCCATGTGTTATTACTATTACTTTC
>JAUVJB010000297.1 GCA_030592465.1 Bacteroidota bacterium
CGATCAATTTGGTGGCAAGAAAGGTAAAAAACTCCTGAAAAAAAATTTTAAACAACTACTTATCAATAATGCAAATTTCCCAATGAATGAGCAAAAAACAAAATTTGCAAATTTTTTTAATGATTGGAAAGGAAATTACGAACAAGTTGATGATGTCTTGATTATGGGAATAAAAATTTAGTAAAATAATAAGAAAATCCCGATTTAGTAATAGTTAGTAAAACGAAGTTTTGCTTTACGTTTACTTATTCGGGGTTGATGATGTTTTGATAGTGGGAGTTAAAATTTAATATGAAAATTTTTTACTGTAATTATTTTTAATTATCTTTATTCTTAAAAGATTAATGATATTACATGAAATATTCAGCATTAAAATTTCATAATTTAACAATCAATTTTTTTTCGCAAAGCACTTCTTTGTTTATCTTTATTTTATTTATTACTCAACTTTTAACATTCAACGTTCAACAAAATTTTGCTCAAACAACAAATGAATTGGGCTCCCCATTTATACGAAATTATACATCCACAGAATATAATGCAGAAACACAAAATTGGGCTATTGTACAGGACAAAAGAGGTGTAATGTATTTTGGCAATAATATTGGGATATTAGAATTTGACGGAATAAGCTGGAGGCTTATACAAATGCCTAATAAGTCCATTATACGTTCATTAGCAATGGATGATAATGGAGTAATTTATGTAGGAGCATCTACCGAATTTGGTTTTCTTGCGTCTGATTCTATCGGAAAATTATTATATGTTTCATTAATGAATAAACTTAGCGAAACAGATAAAAATTTTAATGATGTATGGAAAATTTATCCTACAAGTCATGGAGTATATTTTTTAACTGTTAATAAAATATTCCGCTTATATAACGATACTATTAACACAATCCCTGTGAATTTGGCACCATTATATGGATTTATTATACATGATGAACTTTTAGTTTCTAGTCGCGATAGTGGTTTGTGTATTGTAAAAGACAACAAACTTAAATCTTTACCTTATTGTCAGAAATTTACTTCCGGTTATGGAAGAATAATAGTTTTACCATATTCCAAAAATAAAATTCTGATAGGAACCGAAAAAAAAGGATTTTTTATTTATGATATTTCATCGTCAATTCTTGAAAAATTTCATACGGAAATTGATAAATACATTTATTATAATGATTTCTATTCAGCTTTAGCAAACAATGACACTTTTGTTTTTGCAACCCTTAAGGCTGGAATTGTTATTATGAATAAAAAAGGGGAATTGGTTCGTATCATTAATAAAAATCGTGGCTTACAAAATAATAGTGTATATAGTGTTTATATTGATAATAGTAACAATTTATGGGCAGCATTGGAAAATGGAATTTCAGAAATTGAAATTAGTTGTCCGATAACAATATTTAATGAATCATCAGGCCTCGAAGGTCTTGTTTTATCAGCAACAAGGCACAAAGGAAAAATATATGCCAGCACTTCACAAGGTGTTTACTATCTGCCTGATTATAAAATAGATATCAACAATGATAAATATAATTTTGTTCATGTTAGTAATACAAAATCGTTCTATTGGAATTTTTTTTCGTTAAATAATTTTTTGTTAGCTTCGGGTTCATATCTTACTCTAATTCAGGATTCTGTTGCTAAAGAATTTAAAAAAATACCACAAATATACTGCTTCGGTAAATCCGATAAATTTCCCGAACATATTTTCCTCGGTTTATACGAAGGTTTTGCATCAATAAAATATAGAATTAACGATAAAAAAGACAATGAACAAAATAATTACTCGCTCGAATTTATTGATTTTAAAAAATTTAATGATATTAATGATCCAATCAGAAAAATAGTATCTGATAATAATGGCAACCTATGGCTAACAGCAGAATATAGTGGTATAATTCATCTAAAATTTTCAGGGGAAAGCATCTCCGATTACCAACTAATTCATTATAATACTTCAAGTGGTTTACCGCAGCTTGATAATAATTTTGTTCATTTTATTGATAATAAATTGATAGTTGCCACTCAGCGAGGTGTTTATAAAGCTATTGAACCATCCGGCTCGTTTTCTCATGACTCGGTAATTAAATTCATCCCTGATACATCTTTTAGCCGGTTATTTTCTGATAATACAGTCGATGTCGCACAAATTTCTGTTGATAAAAAAAATAAAACATGGATAAATTCAGAAAATATAGGTTTTGGTACATTAACAAAAAATCAGAGTGTTCCTGATAAATGGTACCATACTCCATTTAATAAAATTCCGTTAATTTATTATTTTTTTAATGACACAAACCAAATAGTATGGACATGTACAGGCGAAGGTTTATTTCGATATGATGCAAATATTGAAAAAAATTATACCGGAAAATTTAACTCTCTAATACGAAAAGTAATCATTAATAACGATTCAATTATTTTTTACGGCACAAATTATAATGATACAATAAAAAAAGGTAATTATTTTTTTATTAATTCTTTGTTTCAACCTCAACAACTAATTCCCGAATTAGATTATCGTAATAATTCCATCACATTCAAATATTCAACAACATTTTACGAAAACGAAACTGCAAATAAATTTCAATATATTCTCGAAGGATTCGATAAGAATTGGAGCGATTGGACAAATGAAACAAAAGCAGTATATACTAATTTATTTGAAGGAACATATTATTTTAAAGTAAGAGCCAAAAACGTATATGAAAAAGAGAGTACTGTTGCACAATATCAATTTAAAATATTACCTCCATTATACCGCACTTTATTTGCTTATATTGCTTATGTAATTTTGGTAATATTTTTAATTTATTTAATAGTAAAATTTAATATAAAAAGACTGAAAAAAGAAAAAGAAAATCTTGAAAAAATAGTTAAAGAACGAACTGTAGAAGTAATTAAGCAAAAAGATGAAATTGAAAATAAAAACAGCATTCTTAATCAACAAAAAGAAGAATTACTTACTCAAGCTGAAGAACTACATAAACTATCAATAGTTGCCAGTGAAACAGATAACGCTGTTCTCATAATGGACCCAAAAGGTAATTTTGAATGGATAAATGAAGGTTTTACACGAATGTATGGATATACTTATGAACAATTAATGAGCAATAG
>JAUVJB010000001.1 GCA_030592465.1 Bacteroidota bacterium
ATTTTTAACTCTTTATAAATTTGACGAGAATCTGATGAAATAATACAAGTATCTAATTTCTGTGCAATCTTAACACTTAAATCGGTTTTGCCTATACCTGTTGGGCCTAATATAACAATTAAATTCTTGCTCATTGGTTATATATGGTGGTGATAATGGTTAAAGTTTGTAACTTATATAATAAACGGTTATAATTTTAACATATTATAGTCATTAATAGACCGACCTTCCAGTGTCTGAAAGACCTGGAAGAGTCCATTAATTGTCATTGATAGTCATTAAATAGTCATTAATAGTCATTGATAGTCATTAATAGTCATTAAATAGTCATTAATAGTCATTGATAGTCATTAAATAGTCATTGATAGTCATTAAATAGTCATTAATAGTCATTAATAGTCATTAATAGTCATTAATAGTCATTAATAGTCATTAATAGTCATTAAATAGTCATTGATAGTCATTAATTGTCATTGATAGTCATTAATAGTCATTAATAGTCATTAATAGTCATTAATAGTCATTAATAGTCATTAAATAGTTATGAATGACAGCGAAGCAAATGACGGCAAAGCCAAATGCCCCTATAAACTATTGCTAAAACACTTAAGAACTAACGATGTAAATCCTTCAAACCTCTCTCATTATCCTTTCCTCGTTTCTTATTTTTATCTTTTAATCTCGCATTTATAATTTTACCAAAACGATAACTCACAAACAATGAAGCAAAATAAAAATCATTATCTTTTGTAGCCATTATCTTAATTTTCTTAGGAAAAACTTCAAACACTGCTCCTATTTCAATGGCATTAACTTTTTCGTCTTTTTTGCTAAACTCAAAACTTGCACCAACTTTTGAATAGATGCCGGGAATTACAGATATTTCGTCAAATCCTTTAAAAAAAGATGCTCGTTCATAAATATCAAAAATACTATGAATTGATGTATTAAATTTCTCTGTTTTGATTTGATAATAGCCTGAATAATTATATACAATTTCATAATAAATAGGTTTAAGAATGCCGATAGTGGGACCTGCCGAATAGAAATATCTTATTTCAATACCTCCTTTATCAAGCTTACTATAAAGTCTTTTTTGCTTACCTAAACCAAGCCGAAGACTATAAAAATTATTTTCTTTACCAAAAACAAAACGTTTTAAATTTGGGTAATACGGATTTGATGTTTTTATCTCTTTTGGATGTCGAATACCGACAATATCAATATTGTAAATTTTTTTGTTAAAAGCGTCAATCATTTTACCATATTGATAATTTACACCCCATCCATTTGAATTAAGAAGAAAGCTGTAAGTACTCTCATTTCGTTGGAATATCTTTTGTTCGTCATCAATATCACCTTGAGTAAATGCTACTTGACTAATAGCTGTTAAAAATGCTAATATTAGTAAATGACGTTTCATAAATATCTGTTTACTATAAACGGTTATAATTTTAACATATATTGTCATTGATTGTCATTAAATAGTCAATAAATAACCGAATGACCCTATGAAATATTGCTTTGCAATTTACTCACATCCCTGTCTGCGTGCGGCACGCCTGCCTTTGCCTGCTGCACGCAGACAGGCACAGGCAGGTTTATCTTATTTTTAAGGTGTTCGTGAAATCGCTTCGCTTCGCTTAGTTCACCCAGTGAAATAATTTTGCGGTGCAAAATTAATCAGACAACTGCCTAATTATTTCACGGGGTGAACAGGGCAGGCGGTGAAACAAATGACCACAGTGAAATACCTGATAAATCAGGATTTCACGGAGCAGGCAACAAATGATAAATTATATTACACAAAATATAACCACGCAAAGTATAAAAAAAACAAGACTAATCTGTGATGCTTTATTTGTATAATTGAATTAAAATTAAACTCCAACCTTTCTTTTAATGTCAGGCGATTATAAGTATAGGATAATCTGTAAATTATTTTTTAGATTGAATTTGCGTTAAAAAAAAGTAAAAAAACCTTATACAGATTTTTCTACTTGTACTGTACTTGCCTGACTATAAGCAGGACATTTTTTTGTACTGCAAGAACTTAAAACCGCAATTAGAATAACAAAAGATGCAAATAATAAAATTTTTCTTTTCATTGTAAAATTATTTAATTTAATAATATAAATATACAAAAAATAAAATATAAAGGCTACAAAAATAATTATAATTTTTATATTTGAAAAATTTTACTTTTGCAAAAGGAATTTTTCAAACTGTATATTTTTATCCTTTGCTTGATTAAACAAACGTATCAGACTTTTGTCATTCTTTTTTATTTTTAATATTTTATCTCGTTTTGCTTCATTATCAATCTTGCTTGCCAAAACATTAATTTTTTTCTGCAAAATAGCTTTTAAAACTATTTTATATTTTGGAGGAACAGCTTTTTTTGCATCACATCTATAAATAGTATTATATGCTTTTTCGTTTTCGCCTCTGTTAAAATAAACTATTGAGAGATTTACCAAAGCATCTTTAAAATCAGGTGAAATTTCCAATGCTCTGTTATAATAAATCGCAGACTGTTTATGCTCACCTAATAAATCACAACAAGACGCAAGGTTATTTAAAACTTGAATATGATATGGATGGATTGTTAATGCTTTTTCATATTCAACTTTAGCATCGGCAAATTTACCAAGTTGTGATAATGCTACTCCTTTATACCAAGCAACCGGAGTTGCATAAGGATCAAGTGAATAATAATTCCCTTCTATTTTATCAACATCTTTAATTTCTCTGTACCATCGGCGGGCATATTGGTCTTTTATAACTTTTTTTGTCTGACTTTCACCTTTTATTTTCTGATCTGTAATAAAAAAAGCATAAGCTCCTATTGTCAGACTAAAAAATAATAAGATGAATCTATGTTTCTCCTTTAATGTAATTAACTTTTTTTCTTTATTATAAAACAAAGACACTATTATTGCAAAACCTGAAAAAACAATGATATTATGCGGAACTCTTTCTTTTGGGAAAGTGAAAAATGAAATTACTAAATAACCCAGAATACTTATTGCGATTAAGAAAGATAATAATTTTTCTTTATTGTTATCTGAATTAAAAAAAATTTTAATTGATAGAATCAAAACAAGAATAAAAGCTGAAAAATAAAAAATAAAACCCATAATTCCTGTTTCACAAAGAACCCAAAGATAATCGTTATGAGTTCGTTGAAAATGTTTTATGCCCTGCTCAATTCCTGTTTCAAATCCGTTTAATCCATATTTAGGGATATTTATTCGCCAATTTCCAGTGCCAACTCCAAAAAACGGATTGTCTTTAAACATCTCTAACGATTTGTACCATACAAGAATACGTGTTTGAGCAGTACTGGGATTTTCTCCTTTTAATATTAATTCTTTATTAAAATTATCTTTATTTATTATTTGTTCAACCTTTTCCTTGGCAACTGCCAATATTTTTGCATTTGAATATTTTAAAACTAATAATATTAAAACAATACTAATTACAGATACAATTAAACCATAAATCATGTAGCGTTGCTTTGATGCATATATAGTTTTTCTGTTTTTTATAAGATATATAACAAATAAAACAAAACCACTAATTACCGAGACTGCTATCGACACCCAAACAGTTTTGGAAACGAGCATGCCAATAAATCCTAAACTTAAAATTAAGAGAATTATTGATAAATATCTCCAAAACTTTTTAAAGTAAACTATTCCGTAAATCACAAAAGGGAAACAAAGAAATAAAGCATTAGAAAATAAATTTTTATTTGCCATTGTCGATTTTACAGAAGTTATAGCTAACACAAAATAATAGCCTAAATTTTCTTTATGACTTCTGAAATCTGAAAAATCAACTTTCGATAGCTGAAAAACACCAATTGTTAATATAATGAGTGAAAAAATAATTATTGATTTAATTAACAATTCAAGCTTAAATCTGTCTCCCTGTATTGTAATAACCACATAAAACAGAAATAATAGAAAAAGTGCTGTTTTAAAAATTTCAAAAACACTTTCATAGCCATTAATTGCACCAAAACCGGATATTATAGAAATTAACAAGTAGGCAGACAACAAAGCTAATAACCATCCGGCTTTTCTGCCGAGCTGAATTTTTTCTTTATTTATTAGCCAAACAACTGATAATAAAATAATTAATATTGATAAAACTAAAACACGCGGCATCAATACTCTATCAATAGTAGATTTAAAGTATATAATAGGTAAAATTATTGCAATAAAAACACTAATTAATAAAGCACTTTTATTTTTATATATTTCTTTCATTCTATAATTTTTTACTGTTTTTTTAAAAAAAATAATTTAAAACAAATGTAAAACATAATTTTAAAAAATTTAATTTTTCTTAATCTTAAATTTGTTTGTTCAAAATTTTTATTCATTTTTGTTCACTGAAATATAAATTTAGTACTTATCTGTAATGATTTTGACAGGTAATTTTTTTTATTGTTAAATTGTTCTATTGTTGAGTCCGCTCCGAAAAGACTTCATAGACGTCATTGTGAAAGCGAAAATCGAAGCAATCTGTTAATAATCAACAAAAGGATTGCTTCTCTGCCAGTTGGCGGATCGTAATGACGAAAAACACTTTTCAGAGTAGTTTCATAATATAAATTATTTTTATTTGCTTATATATAGCGAATTATCAACAAATTGAGAAATATATAATATTCAATATTTTTAAAAAAAATCTGACACTATATAATACAATGTAAGTCTAATATGCCCGATTATCTGCAAGTTAAAAGCAAAAATGAAATGTTGATATGACTAAAAACAAATTAATGAAAATTGATTCTGTTATCATAAAAAAGAATATCTATTATTTAATTGATAACAATGGTAGAGTGAAAAAATTCAAACCTTGGCTTGGCGATATTTTTTCATTCTTATATGACAGAATTATGGAAAAATCTATATTCCCTAAAAAATTTGGTGGGGATATAAACAAGCATTTTGAAATATTAAGAAATGAATTTAAGAGCATTTGTGATAAAAATATTTTGGAAATAGCAACAGGAAGTGGTAATGCAGTTTATTTTCTAAATCGTGATAATAAATATACAGGAATTGACATAAGTGTCGGTCTTTTACAAAAGGCATATAAAAGGTTAAAAAAAAATGGATTTAAAAATGTGAAATTATACAATGCTAATGCTTGCAACATCCCTTTTGATGATAATGTTTTTGACATTGGGATATGTAATTTATCTTTAAATTTTTTCAATGACATTGAAATATTTGTCAAAGAATTAAAAAGAGTATTAAAATCAGAAGCATTTTTTTATTGTAGCGTTCCAATTCCTGAAAAAAATACAAAAAAAAATAAAATAAGGGGAATTTTATATTCTGAAAGTGAATTGAAAACAATTTTTGAAAGACATAATTTTCATTTTGAAAGCAAACCATATGAAAATGGAACATTATTATATTTTTCAGCAAGTTTAAGTAAAAATAAATAAACTAATAACAAAAAAAACTGTACACACGCTATAATATATATAAGTCCCCTATGAAAGGACTTCATAGACGTCATTGTGTGGGAGAAAATCGAAGCAATCTGTTGATAATCAACATAAAAAGATTGTCAAACTGTGAGATTACTCCGAAACAATTTTTAGCCGATTAATAAATTTTCGGAATGAACTCAGCAATAGAACAATTTAACAATATAGCAATTTAATAATTTAACAATTTAATAAATTTATGATGCAGACAATATTAAATCACCGTTCAATAAGAAAATATAAAAATATTACTATTGATGACAATACTTTAAATGAAATACTTAACGCAGGCATAAGAGCTTCAAATACAGGCAATATGCAAACATACAGTATTGTTGTTACAAAAAATGAAGATATAAAAAAACAACTTTGGGAGGTTCATTTTAAACAAGATATGGTTTTGCAAGCGCCGGTTATTTTAACATTTTGTGCAGATATAAACCGTTTTAGTAAATGGTGCAACTTGCGAAATGCAGAACCCGGATATGATAATTTTCTTTGGCTTTATAATGCTACTATTGATGCAATTCTTGCTTCTCAAAACATTGTATTAGCTGCCGAAAATAAAGGTCTCGGAATTTGCTATTTAGGCACCACAACATATATGGCTGATAAAATTGTTGATATTCTTAAATTGCCAAAAGGCGTTGTCCCTGTAACCTCAATTACTTTGGGTTATGCTGATGAAAATCCCGAATTAACAGACCGTTTACCTTTAAGCGGCGTTATTCACAACGATACTTATAACGATTACTCTGACGGCGATATAAATAAAATTTATAAAGAAAAAGAAAATTTAAAAGAGACTATCGACCTTATTGAAGAAAACAAAACTCAAAACCTTGCTCAAATTTTCACTCAAAAACGTTACACAAAAAAAGACAATGTACTTTTCTCTAATCAATTTTTAAAAGTATTAGAAAAACAAGGCTTTATGAATCAATGAATAGAGTTTGATGTTTAGAGTTTAAAGTTTAAAGTTTACGCCAAGTCGCTAAAATCCGACTTTTCCAGGTCTTTCAGACTCTGTAAGGTCTCAACAATATAACCATTTAACCATTTAACAATTTTTATAATCTGAATAATAAAATTTTATCTATTTTAAGGTTCTGTAACGAAATAACTATCTTTGTAAACAATTACAATTTTTCATACTTTTAATACCTTAATTGAACTCAAAAAAAATTGAAGTACAAAGTTTACATAATTTTTTTAATACTATTTTTATGTATTAATATTTTGAAGTCACAAGATACTCTGTATCACCTTAATATCATTCAAGTAGATACTTGTAATACTTCTTTTTTAAAAAAATTAAACTATAAAACAAAATTCAACGATACAATTTCAACAAATAAAGAATTGAATAAAATTCTACAATACTCATTTACAAAAGGGTTTTTATCATCAACTTTCGACAGTATTTCAAAAAACAATAATAATATTACTGCATATTTATATCTTGGCAGACAATATCTTTGGAATAGCTTATTGTTTAATAATATTGATAATACAGCCTTAAAAAAAACAGGTTTGAAAAAATCAAACTACTACAATAAACCTATTAACTACAATAAATTAACACAGATTAAAAACAACTTAATTCAATATTACGAAAACATTGGTTATCCTTTTGTTTCAGTTCAACTTAAAAATATATCAATAAATAATAACTTAATAAAAGCAGATTTACAATTGACTAAAAATAATTTATTCACTATTGATAGTATTTACATAAAAGGTAATGCAAAAATATCTCCAAATTATATTTATAAATATATTGATATAAAACATAATGATTTATATAACGAAAAAAAAATTAAAGAAATAAACTCCCGCCTTAACGAGCTTAAATTTATTCAAATATCAAAACCTTACGAAGTTACTTTCACAAAAGACAAATCAGATATTTATTTATATCTTGATAAAAAAAATGCTAATCAATTTAACGGCATCATAGGATTTATGCCGAAAAATGAAAAAAATAACAATAAATTATCTTTAACAGGACAGGTGAAATTGCTGCTACTCAATTCATTAGGAAAAGGCGAAACATTTTTTATTCATTGGAATAAATTAGAAAAAACGTCACAAGAACTAACAACAAATATTATTTATCCTTATATTTTTTCATCACCAGTAGGAATTGATTTTAATTTTAATTTGTTTAAACAAGATACTTCATACCTTACAATTAACACAAATTTTGGTTTGCAATTTTTATTAAAACGAAACAATTACATAAAAACTTACTTTGAAACAAAAAACTCAAAACTACTTTCAATAACAAATATTATAAATGACAACATACTTAAAAATGCAGATTTTAATACAACAATCTATGGTTTATCATATAAATTCGGAAATTTAAACTATCAATTAAATCCTCGCACCGGTTTCGATATTTTAATAAATTTTGGGATAGGCGAGAAAAAAATTAAGAAAAATGCAAAATTACCCGAAAGTATTTACGATAATTATGACTTAAAAACATCTCAAACTAAAGCATATTCCGATATATCATACTATTTCCCTGTTTATAAAAATATGATTATTAAAATTCAAAACCAATCGGGGATTATTAGTAATATAAGCAATACAAACAAACAGCTGCTTAACAACGAACTTTTTAAAATCGGTGGTCTTAACACAATTCGTGGTTTTGATGAAAAATCAATTTTAGCCTCATCATACTCAATCATAAAGCTTGAATATCGATACTTGTTTGAACAAAATTCAAATTTTGTTTTATTTTTTGATGGAGCTTATTATGAAAAACAAAATGAAACAAAACTAATATCTGATATCCCGTTTGATTTCGGATTTGGTATTAATTTTCAAACAAAAGCAGGTATATTTACTGCAAGCTATGCACTTGGCAAACAATTTAACCAACCCATAAAAATAAATAACGCAAAAATAAATTTTGGTTATATTAACAAATTTTAAAGTCTATACTTGTAATTTAAAATCATTTGTTTTACTTTTATAAAAATTTATTTAACTTTAACCATATTTTTTAACCAAAAAATATAAAAAAATGAAAAAAATATCACTACTAATCACATTATTTATATCAATAAGCATTTGCAGTAATGCACAAGTTCCAAAGCTACAATCAATATTTATTTATAACTTTACTAAATATATTGAATGGCCTGCATCATATACTTCAGGTAATTTTATTATTGGCGTTATAGGGCAATCACCATTAATAAATGAATTAAACAACTTATCAAAATCAAAAAAAGTCGGGAACCAACCAATTGTTATTACTAAATTTAACAGCGTTTCTGAAATAAGCAAATGCAACATTTTATTTGTGCCAAAAAATAAAAGTTCTGAATTAAATGATGTAATAAATAAACTTAAGAGTACAAGCACACTCATTATTACCGAAAAAGAAGGATTGGCAAAACAAGGAGCAGGTATTAACTTTGTTATTGTAGATAATAAACAAAAATTTGAATTAAATAAAACTAATATTTCAAAATATAATTTAAAAGTTAGCACCAGCTTAACAAATTTAGCTATATTGGTTCATTAATTTGTTATAAAATAAAATATTTTTTTATTAAAATTACACGAAAAAGAATGAAAATAATTTTTATCATTTCTATATTATTATTAGCACCTTTTCTAATTTTTGCACAAAATGACGATACTCTTTCATACGAGTTTTCTATTGCCGATTTGCAACAAATAAATTTAATAACTGATACGTCTCAATTTTCATTTGAACCTACATATGATATTCCTATTGAAGATTTAATGAAGCTTAATATTATTAAAGAACTAAAAATTGACACAACGTTTTCTTTTACAGACAATATGCCGTTAGACGATTTAGTAAAAATGAAAATTAAAATACACCAAAATAAAACAACTGTTTCTCCCAATTATGACATGTCTTTAAAAGGAATTTTAGAAGTTACTGCTAACGAAGAATATGAAATTAAAACAAAAATAAAACTTTCTTATGATTTATCATTAAATGGAATTATGAATATTGCTATTATTAAAAATTAATAAAAAGAACACTATGAAAAAACATAAACTTATTATTTTTTTATTATTTTTCTTGTCATTAACATCAATAAAATTGTACTCACAGGAAATTAAATTCAAAGCTATTTTTATATACAATTTTACCAAACATTTTGAATGGCCTCCTAATGCAAGGTCTGGTGATTTTGTCATTGGGGTAGTCGGTAAAGCACAATTATATGATAAATTAGTTCAAATGACAGCCTCAAAAAAAACAGGTAGTCAGTCAATTGTTGTGAAAAAATTTCGTTCCACAAAAGATATTACACAATGTCATATTCTATTTATTTCAGAATTTAACAGCGGTACAAACAGCATGAATACTGCAATTTCTAAAATTGGTAAATTTCAAACATTAATAGTTACAGAAAAAGAAGGAATGGCTTTAAAAAAAGCATCAATCAATTTTATTATCAAAGATCAAAAAATGCAATTTGAAATGAATAAAGTTAATATATCAAAATGCGGATTAAAAGTTAGTAAATATTTAGAAAATTTGGCTATTATTGTAAAATAAATTTTTTTAAAAAATATATCAATGAAACCCACATGTTTTATAAACACAAACAAAAATAAATATAAATTCATCTATATGTGGATTCCATCAGACCCTAAAAATTAAAATTACATACTGATGAAGATTAGATTTACAATCGTAAAAAAACTAACTGTAGGTTTTGGAATCTTAACTTTTGCTGTTTTATTAAATAGCCTGCTAATATATTCAACATTAAATAATAGTAAAAAACTTAATGAGGAGATTATTAATATATACACTCCTTCGGTTTCATATTTAAACGATCTTTCTTTTTTAATTAATAACTCAAAAATGTTAATTAAAAACTGGGTTTTTGTTGAAAGAAAAAGTGACACTCCCGACAAACTTAATCTAATTGAGATACATGAAGAAAAATTTCCCGAAATGATTAAAAAATTATCAAAAATTAGTGAAAAATGGACAAAAAAGGAACAGGCAACTTTTCAAAACTTATCTGTCACTATTAAGGATACTTTATTTGTCAAACATAAAGAGATAATGCAAAGTCTTAATTCTTTTGACAGCTACGACGATCCAATGGTTATTTTTGAAATAAATCCAATGGTTGAAGAAGGTGGTGAAGTCATTATTCTTTCCGACAATATTTTAAAAGAGCTCAATGCTTTATCTGAAAAATTAAATAAAAAAGCAAGTAACCGTAATGTTGAAATGATAAAATCTTTTGTTGGATTTCAACGTTTCATCATTTTTTCATCTATATTCCTAATCTTAGCAGCTTTAATAATCGCTTATTTTACTACAACAAGCATAACACAGCCGATAAATTATTTAAAAAAATTCCTGCTCACTATGACTAAAGGCATATTGCCAAAAGAAAAACTCAAAGCTAAAAACGATGAAATAGGAGATATGTCATCAGCTTTAAATACTTTTGTAAGTACATTAATTGAGACTTCGGAATTTGCTCTCGAAATTGGTAAAGGCAACTACAAAACTAACTACAAACCTATTAGCGAACAAGATATTCTTGGTAACTCATTAATTAACATGAGAAATAATCTTGAAAAGGCTGATGAAGAAGAAAATAAACGCAAACAAGAGGATGAACTAAGGAATTGGGATGCACAAGGAATAGCTAAATTAGGTGATATTTTACGCCAAAATAATGATAATATAAATAAATTATCATCTAATATAATGAGTTTTATTATTGATTATCTTAATGCTAATCAAGGAGCATTATTTATTCTCAGCGATAATCAAGAAGAAAATGAAAAATATTTTGAACTAAAATCTGCAATTGCTTATGGCAGGAGTAAATTAATGCACAAAAATGTCCCTTATAATGAAGGTTTAATTGGAAGATGTGCTTATGAAAAATTACCTATTTACTTAAAAGAAATACCGGAAAATTATTTACATATTACTTCCGGCTTAGGAACGTCTAACCCCAAAATTTTACTTATTGTTCCTTTAAAACTTAATGAAGATATTTTCGGCATCATAGAAATTGCCTCATTTAATGAAATTAAACAATATCAAATTGACTTTCTTGAAAAAGCCGGAGAAAATATCGCTTCAACGATTTCAAGTGTTAAAGTTAATGAACAAACAGCACAACTACTTTCCGAATCACAACAAAAAGGTGAAGAATTAGCAGCTCAAGAGGAAGAAATGCGACAAAATATGGAAGAATTACAAGCTACTCAAGAGGAATCCTCCCGACGTGAAGTAGAAATGAGGGATGTTATTGAAGCTATTAACAATACGGTTGGTAACATTGATTTTGATATGAACGGTTCTGTTATTAACGTTAACGATCGTTACTCTAAAATGATTAGTGTTGCACCTGAAAATATTGTTGATAATAAACATATTGACCTTATCTCATCAGACTACAACGAAGAAGATGAAGATTATCAATCTCTTTGGATTAACTTACGAAAAGGAATCCCTTGCGAAAAAAAATTCAAATACAATACTCCAAATGGAGATGTTTGGCTACATGAGACATTTACTCCTTTTAAAAATGCCGATGGAGACTTCAATAAAGTTGTTGATTTAGTTATTGATATTACCGAAAATAAATTACTCGAAGATAAATTAAAATAGACAAAAATTGTTAAATGGCTAAATTGTTAAAACTTGTCAGGCTTTTGACTGATTGTTATAATAATTGTTCTTATATCTTAATAATAACTAACTGGTTTAAGTTTGTAACTTAAACCAAAGTTGAAAATTACTCGTGATAAGTAACTAAATATAAATAAATTACAAAATCCAACCGAATTTGGCTGTAATACCTTTTAATCTATTAATCTTTAAATCTTGTTTATATTTTTATGCATGATTTTTATACTTGACATGTTTGTCCCCAACTTTTGAACTTGACCCCAGAAAACAATATAACAATTTAACAATTTAGCAATATACAAAATGAATATTAAACAGAGAATTGAAGCTTTTGCAAAACTTGGTAATTTTTTAGCTCAATTTGAAAATAATTCAACAAAAAAAAACAATTCACCTCTTAATAATAAATTTTATGACGATTTTAATAAACTTATATCAATAATTGAAATCAAAAATCAATGGTTTACCATAAAACACGTAAGATATTCAATATCAGCAATTGCGAACTTACTAACTGAAAAGAATCTTTCAAAATGGATTAATAATTACCCGAATATTAATAACAACAACACAAAAAAAACAATAGGTGTTATTATGGCCGGCAACATTCCTCTTGTTGGATTTCACGACTTGCTTTGTGTTCTAATTTCAGGACATAAGTTTTTGGGTAAAATGTCATCAAAAGATAATCAATTGATAAAAAAAATTACTGAAATATTAATTTCAATTAATCCTGAATTTAAAGAACTAATTTCATTTACTGAACAAAATTTATCAAATTTTGATGCCATTATTGCAACAGGGAGTAACAATACATCACGATATTTTGAATTCTACTTTAAAAATTATCCACACATTATTAGAAAAAACAGAAATTCCATTGCAATACTCAATGGAAACGAAACTATAAATGAGTTACATAATTTAGCAGACGATATTTTTCTCTATTTTGGTTTAGGATGCAGAAATATTTCAAAACTTTACGTACCCAACGACTATAATTTCGACATTTTTTTTAAGGCAATTAATCATTATAGAAACATCATAAATCATAAAAAATATGCTAATAACTACAAATATTATAAATCAATATTATTAATAAACAAAACACCTCATCTCGACAACGGTTTTTTATTACTAAAAGAAGATTTTTCAATATCATCACCTATATCAACAATTTATTACGAAAAATATCACAACATCAATGATTTAACCAAAGCCATAAATCAAAACTTAGAAAATATTCAATGTATTGTAACAAACTGCAACGAATTTAAAAATAAAATAGAATTTGGACAAGCTCAAAAACCAGAGTTATGGGATTATGCCGACAATGTTGATACATTAAAATTTTTAATGCAGATTAATTAGTGTCCATCCGTAAAGTCGATTATACTTTGTGCGGTTATATTTTGCGTATTGTAATTTGCTTGCCCCGTGAAATTCTGATTTATCAGGTTATTTCATCAGGGTCATTTGTTTCACGTCATTTGTTGTCATTTAGCTTCGCTGCCTGTCCTGTGAAATTGTTTGCCAAGTGAAATGCAAAGCATATTTCACAATGGCGAAGCAATATTTCACGGGATCATTTGGCTTCATGGTCATTCATAACTATTTAATGACAATCAATGACTATTAATGTCCGCCAGCTGGCGGATAAAATTATAACCGAGTGAAGTATATAATAGACGGCATTGCGTCTCTACCTGTTTAAGATTGCTTCTCCGCCAGCTGGTGTATCGCAATGACGAAAACACACTTTTAGTAGTGGACACAACTTTATGATTTAAAAAAATGTGCTAACCTGCCACATAATATTAAAAAAAATGCTTTTTTTTAAACTAAATTATTATTAACTTGCTTGCTGATAAATTTTTAGAATTTTTATAAACTTGAAATCGTAACATTATGAGAAACAAATACTTATTAATAACACTTGCAGTTGTAACAACAGTTGTTTTATTATCATTTTCCCCTTTTAAAGGAGATGTTACAAAAAATTACACTCCTCGTAATACCATCCAACAACAAAAAAGAGGGATAAAAGGCGCAATTGAATGGGTAAGTAGAAGAAGAAATAATCAAATTACTCATACAGTTGACCCTAAAGATATTATCAAAGCTCAAAAAAAAATATCAGCTCTAAGAATGCAAAAAAATAAATCATCATTAGGTTTAGAATGGACAGAACTTGGACCCGATAATATTGGTGGCAGAACACGTGCAATTTTAATTGATAAAGATAATCCTAATCTTATGTTTGCAGGCGGTGTTGCCGGTGGTTTGTGGAAATCAACAACTGCAGGTCAAGCATGGTCACAAGTAACAGATGTAAATTTTATTAATCTCGCAGTTGTTTCAATTTGTCAAGCTGCAAACGGTGATATTTATTTTGGCACAGGAGAAGGTATGGCTCATAACTTAGGTGACGGTACAAGTGGTTTTGAAGGTGCAGGTATTTGGAAATCAACCAACCATGGTGAAACTTTCACTAAACTAACATCTACTTGGGACACTCCGGAAGCACAAAGTATTTTTGTTAATGTTAATAAATTAGCAGCCGACCCTGATGATGCCAACTTAATTTATGCTGCTACTAAAAGAGGCTTGCGGTACACTAACGATGGTGGTACAAATTGGAACAGCGCATTAAGTGTTGCAGAGTATGACACATTAGTTGCTTCTGATGTAAAAATTGCAAGTGATGGCTCTATTATTGCATCTATCGGGAATATTGCTTTTATCAAACGTAAAGGTACTGATAATGCTTTTCAAAAACGTTCCGGAGACGATGAAGATGAAGACGGAACCCAAATCTCAGACTCATTAATAAGTCGTCTTGAATTTGCTTTTTCTCCATCCGACCCTAATTATGTCTATTGTGCTGCAGCAAAAACTGATGGAACATTAAGAAATATTTATCAATCAAAAGATAAGGGTGATACTTGGAAAATTATTGGTAACGGAGGTGCTGAACAATTCCAACCATTTGGTACACAAGGTAGTTATAACAATGTTATTGCTGTTTATCCCGATAATCCTGAGAAAATTCTTGTTGGAGGTCTTGATATTTGGAGAGGTACTTCTGTTGCAGGTTCTGTTACTTTTGAATGGGAACAAATTACACTATGGGGTTTATTTTCTATACATCCATTATACGTACATGCCGACCAACATGTAATTATTTTCAATCCTCTAAATCCTTCAATAATATTTATTGGAAGTGATGGCGGTATTACACGTGCTATTGATGATGGAAAAAGCTTTACTTGTCAAACTATGAACACTAATTATAATGTTACTCAATTTTATTCTGTTGCTTACTCAGGCACCGGAGAACTATTAGGCGGCACACAAGATAATGGTACATTATATTTTAACTTTATGGGAAACACTCCGAAAAATGCTTTTGAAATTTTGGACGGAGACGGAGGCTATTGCGAATTTTCTAAATTAAATCCAAATATCTACTTTGCTACAATGTATTATGGAGGACTCGTACGAACCAGTGATTTAGAAAAATTTGGGCAAGAATTTTATTCCGAGAAATTAATAACTGCTTTAACGAATTATGGTGCAGCATTTGTTACTCCTGTTGCATTGTGGGAAACAAAAAACGACCCATTAAGCAGAGATACTATTTATTTTGTTGCAAAACGTGATTACTATGAAGGTGAACAAATAACTTTTAAAAGTCATAATGCTTATGAACAGCCTATTCCATTTACAATTTCTGCAAATGATGCTCATCCTGATTCTTTATCTTACGTTAAAGATGACACAATAAAAATTCACGACCCTTATCAATCATTATTTGCTTTAGGACTAACTAAATCTGTTTGGATAACCCGAATGGCTACCAATTTCAACACTACTGTTGGTGATAACGATTGGTGGTCAATTGTAAAACCAACTGTACTTTCATACGATGAAACTGTTGAATACTTAGCGTTCTCAAACGATGGAAATCATTTATTCTTCTCAACAAACAAAAATAAACTCTATCGTTCATCAAACCTTAAAAATGCCCGCAGCTATCTTAACGCTGATGCGGTCTCTGCTGGAGATGCATTAGTTGTTAATACTCAACTCATTGCCGATTTTAATGATAGAGCTATTACAAGTATCACTACTGACCCTCAAAATGTTGAAAATCTTGTAGTAACACTCGGTAACTATGGTAATGATAATTATGTTTATTTTTCAACAAATGCAGCAACTACCACAAGTGAAGATGTAAATGTGAATTTTGCCTCACGTCAAGGCGATTTACCTCAAGCACCTGTTTATTCAGCAACTTTCCACTACGAAGGCTCTGAAAAAGTTATTCTTGGTACTGAATATGGTGTTTTTGCAACAGATATAATTTCAGGAGGTCATGGACAAGTATCAGAAACTTGTGTTTGGACAGAAGAAAATACCGGTTTAGACATTGTTCCTGTTTTTATGGTTCGTGAACAAGCTTGGGCAAACTCTTGGCAACCACACATTACTAATCATGGATATTTATATGTGGCTACTCACGGCAGAGGCTTATTTTATAGCAAAACACTAAAAGGTCCTGTTTCTATTGATGAAAACCCTATTGCTTTAAATTCATCTAATAAGATTAATATTGATGTTTATCCTAACCCGATTGTTGATGTTGCAAATATTTCTTATGACATTACTGATAACTCAGATGTTCAAATTAATCTTTATAACATTCAAGGTAAATTAGTTAAAAAAGTTAATTTGTCTGCTCAAACAATTGGTAAACACAACTATCAATTTAACATTAAAGGTATAACCCAAGGTACATATATTTTAAATATTGTAGCGGGTAATAAATCAAACTCAAAAAGAGTTATTATTTACTAATATCAATAAATATTTACTTATTAAATAAGGGCTTTCATTTTGAAAACCCTTATTTTTTTTTAAAATTTTTACATTTGGTAAAATATAAATTAAAATAAAATGCAGCATAAATAAAACAGCATCGTCTTTTAAATGATTATTAATAATAAAACATAAAAAGATGAAAACAAAAATTTTATTCAACGCATTTGCTCTATTTGTATTATTCTCATGCAGTAACGCAAATTCTGAAGTTATTAAACAAGAACGTAAGGTTGAGCAATTTTCAAAAATTGATTTAAATATTGCAGCACATGTCTATTTAAAACAAGGAAATAAACAAAGTGTTGTTATTGAAACAGATGATGGCTATATCGATAACATAAAAACTGTTGTTAATAACAATACATTAGTAATTAAAATAGACAAATGGATGTTACATTATAAAGATGTAAATGTTTATATTACAATACCGAATGTTGATGGTTTAGAAATCTCGGGGTCAGGCAAAATTGAAGCTTTAACTTTAATAAAAACAACGCATCTGAATCTTGATGTTAGCGGAAGTGGCAAAATTCATATACCTGAGCTAAATGCCACAAACGTTTCTGCAGATATTTCCGGGTCAGGCAGGATAAATTTAGAAGGAAAATCCAACATCAATAAATTAAGCTTTGGCATTAGCGGCTCAGGTAAATTTACCTGCACCGAACAAGCACAAAACATAACCGGCAGCATTAGCGGCTCCGGCACAGGTGATGTATATGCTACAAAAAACATGAATATCAATATCTCAGGAAGCGGTAAAGTATATTATAAAGGCAAACCTCTAATAAACTGCGATATTAGCGGTTCGGGTAAACTTATTGAAAATAATTAGTAAAAATATTTGTATTAAATAAGGTTAGTCCTCATTGTCTAATTGACAAGTGAGGACTAATCTTATTGTTTTTTTATTGTATTAATATTTTTGTTTTAATCAGCTCTTTATCAGTATGTAAACTAATAAGAAATATTCCTTTTCCAAATTTTGATAAATCAATATTCTCTTTTGATTTCATGTCTTTTTTACAAAAAACAGTTTTCCCTATCATATTTGTTATTTTCAATTCCTTTATCTTTATTGGGTTTTCAACAATAATATTGATTATCCCTGTCGAAGGATTCGGAAAAATTTTTATACTTTCATTTGCTAAATTTTTAATGCTTGAAATAACTGATAATGTGGCTATGTTACTTGTAATGTTTCCACAGGCATCTGTCCCTGTTATTTCGCAGGTATAATCCCCTGCATCATCATTTGTGATTTTATTTATTGTAAGTTGATGTGTTATTGCACCATTAATGTGTGTATTGTTGTTTAATACACTATCATCTTTATACCATTGGTAATTAATAATATCTCCTTCGGCTATAACTGTAAATACAGCATCTTCATTTATATTTAACGATTGTGAAATAGGTTGTGTTGTAATTAAAACTGATTGATCAACAAATAAAGTTGCAGTATCGCTAATAATGCTATCAGTTACACTACTTACTATACATTGATATTGGTATCCATCAATGTCTGCCGTTGCATTGGTAATAGTTAGTGTGTCTGTTGTTGCTCCGCTATAAACACTTCCGTTTGTAATATTTATAAAGCCACTGCTTTCATTAACTTGCCATTGATAACTTTCTACTCCTGTTACTGTAATACTAAAATTTGTGCTATTGCCTTCGCAAATTGTTTGATTTTCCGGTTGAGATGTAATTATTGGAAGCGAACCCAGATAATTATCTAATTTTGAAATAAACACATCGTCATCTCCGGCATAAGAATCATCATAAGCCCCTGATGATACCGGATAATTGCTTGATGTTGTATAACCTGTTACAAATACATTACCTGAAACATCAACAACTATTTCAGTACCGACATCTTCTCCTGCCCCTCCGAGAAAAGTAGAAGCGAATAAAGAGCTTAAATCAGAATTAAATTTAGAAATAAAGATATCACTTATATCGCCGTTATGCGAATTATCGTAAGCTGTTGTTGAAGTAGGAAAATCAGTTGACCCTGTATATCCTGTAATAAACACATTACCTGAAGTATCTAAATCAATTGAATAACATTCTTCATAACCTGAACCTCCTATAAAAGTAGATGCAGATAAAGTACTCAAATCTGAATTAAATTTTGAAACAAACACATCACGACTTCCATTATGTATATTATCGTAAGCAGATGCAGATGTGGGAAAGTCGTCCGATTTAGTATGCCCTGTAACATATACATTATTAAAATCGTCAAGTTTGATCGAATAACCATAATCGGTATCGGTTCCTCCAATAAAAGTAGATGCTGATAAAGTACTTAAATCTGATGTAAATTTTGAAACAAAGGCATCATAAGAACCATTGTGTGAAGGGTCATAAGCTCCTGCTGTTGAGGGATAATACGATGAGTATGTTTCTCCTGTAATATATACATTACCGGAACTGTCAAGCCTCAATGAATAACTAATATCACTTTCACTTCCTCCGATTAAAGTAGATGCAGAAAGTATGCTTAAATCAGAATTTAGTTTTGATACAAAAACATCAATATTTCCGTTAAACGTTTCATTATAAGCCCCTGATGTTGTTGGATAACCTATGCCATATACAAATCCGGTAATAAAAATACTATCTGTGCCATCAATCGCAATTGAATAAGCTTTTTCAACATTAGTTCCTCCTATATAAGTTGATGCAAGCAAAGAGCTTAAATCAGAATTGAATTTTGCAACAAATACATCATAATTACCGCTAAGTGAATTATCATAAGGTGTTCCGGCCATAGGGAAATCATTTGACCAAGTATTTCCAGTGATATAAATATTACTATTGCTGTCAAAAGCAAGATACCTGCTGTAGTCTGAATTACTGCCACCCACAAAAGTTGATATCAATAAGGTTTGTAAATCAGGACTGAATTTTGAAATAAAGACATCATAAGCTCCATTAACAGAAGTATTATATGCCCCTGCCGTTGTAGGGTAAAATGTTGAATGTGTTTCACCGGTAACAAAAATATTTCCCGAATCATCTAAAACCACACACCAACTGTCATCTCTTCCTGTTCCTCCCACAAAAGTAGAAGCAATAAGAGGATCAATTACAAGCTCATAATCAGGATTGTAATTACCAACTTCAAAACCATAAGTTTTATTGTTTTTTGTGTAAGCAACTTCTACATAATGCTTTTTGTTTTCGATAATCTGATATGCAACAGGAGTAGTAAATTTAATATTTCCTTGTGTAGTTTTAATAATAAGCTCACCGTTTTTAGCAATCTTTATTTTTTTTGCACCTTTAAGTTTTAGTTGTATTTTTTCAGGGGAAATGCCAGGACCTACATAAAAAAGTTTTTCTATATTATTGCCATAAGCATTAAGTTTAACTTTTATGCCTTCCCAAATTTGACCAAGATTTACAGTTTGATATGTTGTGATATTATTTTGCCATTTATTAGGATCATCGCCAATAAATGAGTTTACAATTGTTTGTGACGGCAATTCTGCAGAAACCTGTAATGTTTTTTTGTTTGTTTCAAAAGTTTCGCGAAAAACATATGAACTCAAACTGTCAACAGACATGTTATAAACTATTTCGCCTTTATGTGTCAGGAAAACCGTTCCTCCAAATGTTTTGGCATAAAAAGCCACGTCAGAGTGCTTCTGTCCTTTATTTTTTATCCAAGGAATTTTTGTTTTGTCAATTTCTTTTGATATTGCTGCTTTTTCAATATCAGATAAACTGTTTTGTTGAAAATTGATTTGAGCATTTGTGTTAATATAAATAAAATATAAACATGCTAGTAACAGTAATAATTTTGATTTCATTTATAAATATTTTTTAAATGTTAAATAAAAAATCGGAATTAATTTGTTGTTAATATTCATTGTTATTTTTTGTCTTTACAGGACATAGCTGTTATTTGTCTCGTAAAACGATTATTTTTACTTCTTTAGCATTCTGCAATTTTATATCTAATCACTTCTGTTTCAAGTATATATAAAAAAAGATAGAATCTTTATAAAAGGCATAAAGTTAATAATAATTGTTGTATTATAAAATGGCTAAATTTTATTTTGAGGTGCTGAGTGAAATTAAATTTATCGTCCGCCAGTAGTCGGACACGTGTCCGTCAGCTGACGGATAAATGTAGCTTTCAGGCACTATTTATTTTAAATCAAAAAATTGCATGATAATTCATTTTTTTATATTTTTGCAAAATAATTTTTAAATAAAGTTTTTAATTTAATATAAAATAAAATTATTATGTCAAAAATTAAAGTAGGAATTAACGGATTCGGCAGAATAGGAAGAAATGTATTTAAAATTGCATTAGACCATCCGGAAATAGAGATTATTGGAATAAATGATTTAACCGATACTAAAACATTAGCACATTTGCTAAAATACGATTCAACACAAGGCAGGTTTAATGGCACTGTTGATTACGACGATCAAGGAATAATTGTTAATGGCAAAAAAGTAATAATTAGTGCTGAGAGAAGTCCAATTAACATTCCTTGGCCTGTTAAACCTGATTTAGTAGTTGAATCAACCGGTATCTTTAGAGTAAAAGAAAGTCCAAAAGGTGGCTATGGCGACCACTTAAAAAATGGTGCAAAAAAAGTTATTCTTACTGTTCCTGCAAAAGATCAAATTGACAACATGATTGTATTAGGAGTGAATGATGACGATATAAAAGACACTGACGTTTGTGTATCAAATGCATCATGCACAACTAATTGTTTAGCGCCTGTAGCTAAAGTGCTTAACGATAAATTTGGTATTGTAAACGCTTTTATGACAACTATTCACTCATATACTAATGACCAAACAATATTAGACGGTCCTCATACAGATTTAAGAAGAGCACGCTCAGCTGCAGTTTCACAAATACCAACAACAACAGGTGCTGCTAAAGCTGTTGGCAAAGTTATTCCCGAATTAGACGGCAAATTAGATGGTATGGCTATTAGAGTTCCAACCCCGACAGGTTCATTAGTTGACTTAGTTGCTAATCTTAAAAAAGAAGTAACTGTTGAACAAGTTAATAACGCTATGAAAGAAGCTGCTGAAGGTCCAATGAAAGGTATTTTAGCATACACTGAAGACCCTATTGTTTCTGTTGATATTATTCACGACAGTCACTCATCAATTTTTGATGCTCTTTCTACTATGATTTCAGGTAAAACAGTGAAAGTGCTTTCTTGGTACGACAACGAATGGGGTTATTCATGCAGAGTTGTCGACTTAATTACAAAACTTTTCTAAATTTACGATAAAAATATTTTATAGCCTGAAGTTAATCTTTAGGCTATTTTTTTATTCAAACAAATTATCATAAAACTTAAACATCTTGAGAAAAAGAAAACAATTACCTTTTTTTGAAAAAGTAAAAATTATTGACATTGGTGCCGAAGGAAAAGCAATCGCAAAAATTAACGACTTAATTATTTTTATTCCATACGTAATACCCGGCGATATTGTTGACATTCAGATAAATAAAAAAAAGAAGAATTATCTTGAGGGTTATGTTGTAAAATTTCATGAATATTCGCCAAACAGACAAGAACCATTTTGTTCACATTTTGGAATTTGTGGTGGTTGTAAATGGCAAATTTTACCATACGAAGATCAATTAAAATATAAACAAAAACAAATTGTTGACAATTTAGAAAGAATAGGAAAAATAGAATTACCACAAGTTAATGACATACTGCCTTCAGAAAACACCACATATTACAGAAATAAATTAGAATTTTCTTTTTCAAACAAAAGATGGTTAACTTATGATGAAATTGATGATGCAGACAATGAAACAAAACAAATGAATGCTCTGGGATTTCATATACCAAAGAAATTCGATAAAATATTAAATATTGAACATTGCTATTTACAAAAAGAACCCTCAAATAAAATCAGACTTGCCGTAAAAAAAATTGCATTAGAAAATAACCTGTCATTTTTTGATTTAAGAAAGCAAACAGGATTACTACGCAATTTGATTATAAGAACTTCAACAACAAATGAATTAATGGTAATTGTTTCATTTTATTATGAAGACAAAGAAAAAAGGGAAAAATTATTAAATTATATTGCTGATAATTTTAATGAGATAACTTCATTGATGTACGTAATAAACCCAAAACCAAATGATAGTATTACAGACTTGGAAGTCAAACTTTTTAAAGGTAATGATCATATTTTTGAGGTGATGGAAAATCTTAAATTTAAGATAGGACCAAAATCATTTTATCAGACAAACTCAGAACAAGCATATAACTTATATAAAATAGTTAGAGAATTTGCAAACCTATCAGGCAAAGAAATTGTTTACGATTTATATACAGGAACAGGAACAATTGCAAATTTTATAGCCAAACAAACAAAAAAGGTAATAGGCATTGAGTATGTAAAAGAAGCTATTGAAGATGCTAAAATTAATTCAAAAATAAATAATATTAACAACACTGAATTTTTTGCAGGAGATATAAAAGACGTTTTATCTCAAGAGTTTATCGATAATGAAGGAAACCCTGATGTAATAATTATTGACCCTCCACGTGCAGGTATGCACAAAAATGTAATAGAAAGTATTTTATACGCAATGCCTGAAAAAATTGTTTATGTAAGTTGTAATCCTGCAACTCAAGCTCGCGACATTAATTTATTATCAGATAATTATTCGGTCGAAAAAATTCAACCTGTTGACATGTTTCCACACACTCACCATGTTGAAAACGTAGCTTTATTAAAACTAAAAATGACATAAAAAAATAATTATACATTAAATATGATTGTCAAAATTTTTTAATTAACAAATATTTTTTAAATTTGTATGTTTTGTAACATGAAATTTGTTTTTATTAAAAAATATAAAACACACAAAGCCAAATGAACCTTAATAATATTAATTGCAGTAAATACATAAACGATAAAAATAGTATTTTTAATGTATTGTCTCGCAAAGAAAAAAACACCTTAATAAAAAATCATATTGTATCTTCTTATAAAAAAAACGATACCATTTTTAAACAAGGTGAAATTCCAAATGGTTTACTTTGTTTAATTGAGGGTAAGGTTAAAATTTTTAAAAAAGGAGTTGGCGGTAGAGATCAAATACTCAGAATGACTAAACCCATTGACATTGTTGGCTACAGGGCTTTGCTTGCAAATGAACCATATATTTCATCAGCTGTTGCTCTCGAAGATTCTGCAATTTGTGCTTTTGATAAAGACAACCTTTATGAATTAATTCACAACAATAACAATTTTGCTATAAATTTAATTAAACTACTCTCAACAGAATTAGGTTTTTCAAATAAAAGAATAGTTGCACTTACTCAAAAACATATTAGAGGAAGACTTGCCGAAACACTTTTATTTTTAAAAAATACTTATGGATTTGAAAAAGATGATTACACCTTAAATATTTGTCTGTCGCGTGAAGACCTTGCTAACTTATCAAATATGACTACTTCAAATGCTATACGCACTTTATCTACTTTTGCTAACGAGGGAGTAATATCTGTTAAAGGAAGAAAAATAAAAATTAGGGATATTAAACAATTAGAAAAAATTAATTATTTGGGATAACTTTCTTATCATCAATAAATTATCACATCTTCCTTAAATTTTAAGCATTGATAGAATATTGCTGTTATTAATTTATTAAAAAAGTTTAATAACAATAATAAATTTATATCTTTGTACGAGCTTAATTCAAGCTATGTTATAACTTTATAATTTTTTCGTAATTTGCTAAAATGAGCAGTTTAAAAAAAATAAAAACAGCATTAATTTCAGTTTATAATAAAGAAAATCTTGCACCTTTAATAAAAAAATTAAACCAATTGAATATTAAGATATATTCAACAGGCGGAACACAAAAATTTATTGAAAATTTAAAAGTTGATGTAAGCTCAGTTGAAGAACTTACAACATATCCTTCAATTTTAGGAGGAAGAGTTAAAACATTACACCCGAAAATTTTTGGAGGTATCTTATCACGTCGCTCTAACGAAAGTGATAAAATAGAACTCAATAAATATGAAATTCCTGAAATTGATTTAGTTATTGTTAACCTTTATCCCTTTAAAGAAACTGTTGCATCAGGAGCTAATGAAGATGAAATTATTGAAAAAATTGATATCGGAGGAATTTCTTTAATAAGGGCAGCTGCCAAAAATTATAAAGATGTACTAATTATTAGCTCACGACATCAATACAACTTATTATTAGACTTGTTAAACCAACACAATGGTGCAACATCATTAGAAGAAAGGAAAATTTTTGCTCGTCAAGCTTTTAATATTTCATCAGATTATGATACAGCAATTTTTAATTATTTTAATAAAGACAAGCTTAATGTTTTTAAACAAAGCATTACAACATCAACAGCATTAAGATATGGGGAAAACCCACACCAGAAAGGTGTTTTCTTTGGTGAATTTGATAAATTATTTGATAAGCTAAACGGAAAAGAAATTTCATATAATAACTTAGTTGATATTGATGCGGCTGTTAAATTAATAAATGAGTTTAACGAAACGACATTTGTTATTATGAAACATAATAATGCATGTGGTGTTGCATCACGACCAAAATTAATAGATGCGTGGAAAGAAGCTTTATCGGGTGATCCTGTTTCAGCTTTTGGCGGAATTCTTATTACGAATACTAAATTAGATAAAGAAACATCTGTTGAAATAAACAAATTATTCTTTGAAGTAATAATAGCTCCGGAATACGAAAGTGAAGCTTTTGAAATATTACGTCAAAACAAAAAACGAATAATACTCATTCAAAAAGATTTTGATTTTCCAAAAACCCAATTCAGGTCACTATTAAATGGTGTAATAGCTCAGAATGTAGATACAAGAATTGAATCTGAAAAAGATATGAAAGTTATAACAGAACTTGCACCAACAAAAGAAGAAATAATTGATTTGCAATTTGCAAACATAATAGTTAAGCATTCAAAATCAAATTCAATAGTTCTTGCTAAAAACAAAAAACTTTCAGCAAGCGGTGTAGGTCAAACATCACGCGTTGATGCACTAAAACAAGCAATAGACAAAGCCAATTCTTTTGGGAACGAACTCATTGGAGGAGTAATTGCTTCAGATGCCTTCTTCCCTTTTGGGGATTCTGTTGAAATAGCTCATAATGCCGGCATAACATCAGTTATTCAACCCGGAGGTTCAATTAGAGATAAAGAATCTATTGATTTTTGCAATAATAATAACATGTCAATGGTTTTTACAGAAATAAGACATTTTAAACACTAATTTTAAATTAACAAATAGATGGGATTATTTTCATTTTTAACACAAGAAATTGCAATTGATTTAGGTACTGCTAATACAATTATTATCCATAATGATAAAATTGTGGTTGATGAGCCTTCAATTGTTGCAATAGACCAAAATACAAAAAAAGTAATTGCAATAGGTACGCAAGCCCGACAGATGCAGGGAAAAACACCTGACTATATAAAAACAATACGACCTTTACGTGATGGTGTAATTGCAGATTTTAACGCAGCCGAGCAAATGATTCGCGGCATGATTAAAATGATTGATAATAAACCGAGATTATTCTCTCCTGCACTTAAAATTGTTGTATGTATTCCATCAGGCAGTACCGAAGTAGAATTACGAGCTGTAAGAGATTCTTCAGAGCATGCCGGAGGTAGAGAGGTTTATCTTATTTACGAACCAATGGCAGCAGCATTAGGATTAGGTATTGATGTTGAAGCTCCTGAAGGAAACATGGTTGTTGATATTGGTGGTGGCACAACTGAAATTGCAGTAATCTCATTAGGCGGTATTGTCAGTAATAAATCAATTCGTATTGCAGGTGATGATTTAACTGCTGATATTAAAGAATATATGAGGCATCAACATAATATTAAAATCGGCGAACGAACAGCCGAAGACATTAAAATTAATGTTGGTTCATCGCTAACTGATATTGAGGATGCTCCACCTGATTATATTGTTAGAGGCCCTCATCAAATGACTGCTCTTCCAATTGAAATTCCTGTTTCATATCAAGAAATTGCACACTGTTTAGATAGATCACTTAACAAAGTTGAAGCCGCCATTTTATCAACTTTAGAACAAACACCTCCTGAATTATATGCTGATGTATTAAAAAACGGGGTATTTCTTACCGGTGGTGGAGCTTTACTTAGAGGATTAGATAAAAGATTGAGCGAAAAAACTAAAATAAAATTTCATATAGCAGAAGATCCTCTTCATGCAGTTGCAAGAGGTGCGGGTATTGCTCTTAAAAATGTTGATAAATTTCCTTTTTTAATGAGATAGAATAAAGTAAAAAGACTAAAATAAAAAATATTTCAAAATTATTTTTTTCTATATATTTTTTTTACTTTATACTTTGAATTTTTTAGCCCCTGTTAAATAATTGCTTTGCATTTCACAGGGTAAACTTTAGCCTTTAATTTGAATATTCTTTTTACTTGTTATAGATGAGGACATTAGTTAAATTTTTCTTAAGATATTATTACTTTTTACTATTTCTTACGTTTGAAATTTTTTCAATATTCCTTGTTATAGAAAATAATAATTATCAAAAAACCTTATTTCTGAATTCTGCAAACTTCTTTTCAGGGAATATCTACAAAGGCATCGCTAATTTAACTTCGTATATTAATCTAAAACAAACAAACGAAGAATTATCAGCCGAAAATACACGTTTAAACAACATTCTAAAAAATTCATATAAAACTAATGAAATCTCATTGCTTGAAATTTATGATTCTACTTATTTTCAACAATACACAACAACAGCAGCTCAAGTTATTAATAACTCTGTAAATCGACAAAATAATTATTTAACAATAGACAAAGGTGAAAAACAAGGTATTTCTCCTGAAATGGCTGTAATATCGCCCAAGGGCATTGTCGGAATAGTAACAAATGTTTCAAATAACTTTGCTTCAGTAATATCTATCTTAAATACAAACATGCGTATAAGTGCAATGATTAAAAAAAACGGGTGTTTTGGTTCTCTCGTTTGGGATGGAAAAAATTACAGAGAAACTATTTTAAAAGATATTCCTAATCATGTTAAAATAAATATAGGCGATACAATAATAACAAGCGGATATTCCTCAATATTTCCAAAAGGGAAATTAATTGGGGTTATATCTGATTTTAAACAAAAAAAAGGTGGTAACTTTTATTTAATTACGGTTAAATTATCAACAAATTTTAAAAAACTTTCTTATGTTTATGTTATTGGTAATTTCCTAAAACAAGAACAAAAAGATTTAGAAAAAATATCAGAGAATGATTAAATTTATATTAAGAAATATATGGCGATTTGTAATTTTAGTAATTCTGCAAATAGTAATATTTAATAATATTCAATTTAGCGGTTACATCAATCCTTATATCTATGTATTATTCATTTTATTACTTCCTTTTGAAACACCAAAGTGGCTTTTAATATTATCATCATTTTTATTAGGCTTGTCAATTGATATTTTCTCAAACACTTTAGGCATGCATGCAGCTGCCTGTGTATTTATGGCTTTTATGCGACCCCATGTTTTGCAATATATCTCACCTCGTGAAGGATATGAAGCAAGTTCATTACCTCGTATCTCTTATTACGGGTTTAATTGGTTCATTAAATATTCTATAACATTAATTTTAGCACATCATATTTTTTTATTTTATATTGAAGTTTTTACTTTTTCAGGGTACTTTTTTACATTATCAAGAGCTTTATTAAGTTCTTTATTTTCAATTATTCTTATTGTCTTTAGTCAGTATGTTATTTATAGAAAATAGTTGTGAGATTGTGAAGTTGTGAAGTTGTGAAATCTTAAATCATAAATCTAAATTCTAAATTGTTCAATTGCTAAATGGATATTTATAAGCAAAGGAAATATTTTATTCAAATAATATTTATACTCGTCGGTGTAGTATATATAATACGTTTGTTCGCATTACAGATGGTTGACGCGTCTTACAAAATTTCGGCAAGTAATAATGTTTTAAGATACATTACGCAATACCCTGCCCGAGGATTAGTATATGACAGAAACAATGAATTGCTTGTATATAACCAAGCAACTTATGACTTAATGTTAGTACCGCGGCAACTTACATCTTTCGACACTACAAATCTTTGTAATATTATAAATATTTCAAAGCCGCAATTAATCGAAAAAATTAACAAAGCAAAACACTATTCATATTTTAAACCTTCACTTTTTTTAAAGCAGATGTCGTCTGTAACTTATGCCGATTTACAAGAGAAGCTATATAAGTTTCATGGTTTTTTTGTTCAAACAAGAACCTTAAGGAAATACCCGAAAAAATTTGCAGCACATGCATTAGGCTATGTAGGTGAAGTTGACAAGGCTATTACCAAAAAACACAAATATTATAATCTTGGAGATTATATAGGTATAAGTGGAATTGAAAAATCATACGAAAAAGAACTCAGAGGTAAAAAAGGAGTGCAAATATTTCTTGTTGACGTTCATAACAGGATAAAAGGTAATTACAAAAAAGGAAAATATGACACGAGTGCTGTTGCCGGTGCAAACTTAACAACCACATTAGATGCGACTTTGCAAGCTTATGGTGAAAAACTAATGCAAAATAAAAAAGGTAGTATTGTTGCCATTGAACCATCAACCGGTGAAATATTAACTATAGTAACGAGCCCATCGTACAACCCTAACCTACTTATTGGTAGAATAAGAACAGAAAACTACTTAAAATTACTTAAAGACACATTAAAGCCCTTGTTTAACCGTGCATTGATGGCAAAATATCCTCCCGGCTCAACATTTAAGATAATTACTGCTTTAGTAGGATTACAAGAAAAAGTGCTTTATAAAAGTACACAATACTCTTGTCATGGAGGTTATCACTCAGGCAGAGTAACAGTTAGATGCCACTACCACCCATCACCATTAAACTTAATTCATGCAATTCAATATTCGTGCAACACTTATTTTTGTAATGTTTACAGAAACATTATTGATAATTCCGAATTTGCATCTACCGATGAAGGTTTTAAAGTTTGGAGAGACGATGTTACATCGTTTGGTTTTGGCAATAAATTAGGTTCTGATTTTCCCAACGAACTAAGTGGGAATATTCCTACATCTGCATATTATGATAAATATTACGGACAAGGGCATTGGAGTTCTCTCACAACAATATCGCTTGCCATTGGGCAAGGAGAATTAGGAATTACTCCTCTGCAAATGGCAAACATGACAAGCACTGTTGCTAATCGAGGATTTTACTATACCCCTCATATTGTAAAAAATATCAGCAACAAAAAAAGTATTGATGAAAAATTTTTTGTTAAACACTATACAAAAATAGATTCATCATATTTCCCGATAGTTATTGACGGCATGGAAAAAGTTGTTAATGGCGAAGCAGGAAGCACAGCGAGAATTGCAAAAATTAATGACATTATTGTTTGCGGTAAAACAGGAACAGCTCAAAACCCACATGGTGATAATCATTCAATTTTTATAGCATTTGCTCCAAAAGACGATCCTAAAATAGCTGTTGCCGTATTTATTGAAAATGGAGGATATGGTGCAAGATGGGCTGCTCCTACTGCCAGCTTAATGATTGAAAAATATATAAAAAAAAGCGTTTCCAGAAAATGGTTAGAAAACTATATACTAAATTGTGATTTAATAAATGTACAAACGCAAGACAAACATATGGAATAATATTGACTGGCTAACAGTTGTATTATATCTAATATTAATTACTTTTGGATGGATAAATATCTACTCAGCAGTATATAATGATGGTCATCAAAGCATTTTTGACATAACACAACGCTATGGGAAACAACTGCTATGGATTTCTGCTTCTTTTATCTTAATTCTTATAGTATTTTTGATTGATGTGAAATTTTATAGTTTTTTTGCATATATTATTTACTTTGCCACAATTCTATTACTAATATCTGTGTTATTTTTGGGGAAAGAAATACATGGAGCTCGCTCATGGTTTGTAATTGGCAACTTTAGATTTCAACCCGCCGAATTTGCTAAAGTAGCAACAAGTATTGTTCTATCTAAATATATTAGCTCTTTTAATCTAAAGATTAAAAAATTTAAAACACTGTTTACTATTGCTGCTATTATACTTACTCCTGTTGCCTTAATTTTCTTACAAAACGATACAGGCTCTGCTTTAGTCTATTTTGTTTTTATTCTTGTTTTGTATCGCGAAGGATTATCAATAAATTATATTTTTATTGGAATATTAATTACTGCTCTTTTTATTGCTTCTCTTTTAGTTGATAAGTTAATAATATTTTTTTCAATAGAGATAATTGCTTTAATTATTTTCATCTTAAGAAATAAAAATATTAAACATATTATTATAGCATTAATAACTATTTCATTAACTACATTTATTGTTTGGAAAATTAACAATCTTTTCAATTATAACCTGTCGTTTTATATAGTCAACTTAATCGGATTAACTATATCATCAATAATATTGAGTATTATAGCTTATTGGCATAAAATGAATTACATTTTTATAATACTTGGAGTTTTATATTCATCAATAATATTTTCAAACTCAGTTGACTATTTTTTTAATAATATATTAGAACCTCATCAACAAAAAAGAATAAATATCCTTCTAAGAATTGAAAACGACCCATTAGGTACAGGCTATAATGTAAATCAATCGAAAATTGCCATTGGCTCCGGAGGTTTTTCAGGAAAAGGATTTCTACAAGGCACTCAAACAAAATTTAATTTCGTTCCTGAGCAAAGTACCGACTTTATTTTTTGCACCATTGGTGAAGAAAGAGGTTTTATTGGAACCTCTATTGTTGTTTTACTCTTTCTTTTTCTTCTGCTGCGGATAATATATCTCGCTGAACGACAACGCTCTCGTTTTAGTAGAGTATTCGGGTACTGTGTTGCTTCAATACTATTTTTTCATATTGCCATAAATATTGGCATGACTATTGGTCTAACTCCGGTTATTGGTATTCCTTTGCCATTTTTTAGCTATGGCGGTTCCTCTCTGTGGGCTTTTACTATTTTGTTATTTATCTTTATTAGATTAGATGCAAGTCGATTAGAACTCTTTGGATAAATTTATTTTTAATTAATTTCTCAACTATTTATTCTCACTTTTTTATAGATACTAATATTTTTTTTGAAAATAATTATTGGCTAAATTTAGATAATAATGCAAGTTTCAAGAAATAAATATAAAATTAGTAAGGAATAACTATAAAATTAGTTGTATAACTAAATTTATAGTTGTATATTTGTTGCATGAAAGAATTAACTAAAGCAGAAGAACAAATAATACAAATTCTATGGAAAATAGAAAAAGGATTTGTGAAAAATATTATTGAATACCTGCCGGAACCGAGACCTGCATATAATACAGTCTCAACAATAATCCGTATTTTAGAGAAAAAAAGGTTTGTATCTCACAAGGCTTACGGCAAAACTTATGAATATTATCCTTTAATTAACAAAAAGGAATATACAAAAGTGTATTTTAAAAATTTTATTCACAATTATTTCAGTAATTCATTTCAACAAATGGTTTCTTTCTTTGCAAAAGAAGAAGATCTATCTCTAACAGAAATGGAAGAAATGAAAAAAATTATTGAACAAGAAATAAAGAAACAAAAAACTGACAAACATGAATAATCTATCAATGTATTTAATAGAGACTGCCATTTGTTTGGTATTGTTTTATTCTATTTATCGCATTTTTCTTCAAAAAGAAACTTTATTTTTATTTAACAGATATTATTTAATTGCTACAGCTTTACTCTCATTTATTATTCCTGCTTTAAACATCAGCTTTAGTTCAGGTTCAGAATTTATTATTTATAATAATGTATTAGACACAATTATTGTAAGTGCAGATGGGATTGAGAAAGTTGTTAGTAATAAATTAAACACACAACAAATTCTAATTTATTTGTATGCATTTGGAGCTGTGTTTTTCTTATTTCGTTTTATTATTCAGTTGTTTCAGATTTTTTTTATTATCAAAAAAAATAAAATACAACATTCAAATAATTTAAAATTTGTAATTACAAATAAAAATATTTCTCCATTTACTTTTTTAAACATTATTTTTCTGAACAGTTCCGGAATATCAGAAAAAAACATGGAGAAAATAATTGCTCATGAGCAGGCGCATGTTAAACAACTTCATTTTATTGATTTACTTATTGTGGAGTTGATAACAATTATTCAGTGGTTTAATCCGGTTATTTGGATGTATAGAAAATCGCTGAAAGAAGTACATGAATACCTTGCTGACGAAGACGTTCTTAAACAGGGTTATGATTCTATTAACTATCAAAAGTTAATATTTAATTTAATTGCAGGTGATGAAAACTATAATCTTACCAGCAATTTTGATTGTTCACTAACTAAAAAAAGATTAATTATGATGACAAAAATTAAAACACCTAAATGGGCAAAACTTAAAGTATTAGTTTTATTGCCAATTGTTACAGTTTTAATTTTAGCTTTTGCTTGCTCAAAAAATGATGATAAAGCAAAAATTATTGAAAAATCTGCAAACATTGAAGAATCAGTTTCTAATGAAAAATCTGCTGCCATCGAAAACACAAAAGACCCTGTTTATTATACAGTAGATGAAATGCCAATATTTGAAGGAGGTATAAATAAACTGAAAAGTTTTATTGCAACAAACATCAAATATCCCGAACAAGCTAAAAAAGATGGCATTGAAGGCAAAGTATATGTTTCGTTTATAGTTGACAAAACAGGCAAAGTTGTTGACATTAAAGCTATACAAACAAGAAAATTAACTGATAAAAACATAAAAATAGAAGCACCATTGCTCGAAAAAGAAGCTGTAAGAGTAGTTTCTTTATTACCTGACTGGAAACCAGGCAAAATGAAAGGAAAAGAAGTAAAGGTTAGTTTTACAGTTCCAATTAAATTTGAACTTAATTAAATTTTGAAAAAAAACTTTTATTAATATAGAACACAGATGACGCAGATTAAACAGATAATCGCAGATAAAATTTAGTATCTGTGTTCTATTTTAAAACAATTACTTGTCAAAATAAAAGCTTCTCATTATGCATCACAAAAATTATTTATTAATTATCTTTTTCTTTTGTAGTTTCGGCTTACACGCTCAAAATGAAAAATATGAAATTTTATTTATCGAGAATAAATTCGATGAGATTATAGAATTAGCCGACAGTAATATTACAACCGGCAGCAAGCTTTCGCAAGATTATTTTTGGAAAGCAACCGCACTCAATAAAACAGGGAATTATAATCAGGCTGTAAATATTATAGAAACCGCATTAAAACTCTTCCCAAACGACAGTATAATAAAAGAATTTCTCGTTAATCTATATTTTGATAACGGCATGTATATTAAAGCTAAGCCGCTTATTAACAGGCTTTTATGCAACGATTCTGCAAATTTTAATCTTATAAGTAAAAAGATAATAATTTTTGAGTTTAACAATAAATATAATGATGCAATATCATTATTAGAAAAACAAATATTGCGTGATACAACAAATACATTTTTGATGCTTCATTTAGCCGATAATTATTACAAAATAGACAGTATAGATAATGCATTATTTTATTATGAGAAAGTATTTAAACAAAATCCGAATAATATAAAAATAGCATATAAAATTGCAAAAATTTATTTAAAAGTTGACACAAAAATGGCTTTGCCTGTATGTGATTCTATAATTAAAAAAGATTCTTTAAACCTAGCTTTTATAAAAATAAAAGCTTATGCCTTAAAAAAATTAGATAGAAACAAAAAGGCATTAAAATTATTTGAAAATCTTAATAGTCTTGGAGATTCTTCATTTTCAACTTTAAAATATATCGGTATTTTAAGATATAAAACCAATGATTTTCACAATGCGAAAACAATCATGCAATCTGCATTAGCAATAGATTCTTCTGATGTAGATTTAACATATTTTTACGGATGTACATTAGCGTCTGACACAAGCTATTACAAATTAGTAAAAGGAAAAACGTTAAAAGTAATAAAGTGTGCATTAGCAGCTGACTCAATCTATAAAAATAGACAAGAAGCTTGTTATTATATTAAAAAATCTATTGATTTATTAGCTCCACCATCTACATTATCAATTATTTATGCTCAATTAGGAGGCGTTTATAAAGAATTAAAGCAATATAAAAATGCTATAAATTATTATAAGCTTGCTTATAAAAACAATCCCAAGAGTTTGAATTTACTCTTTTTCATTGCATCAATTTATGAAATTAATCTTTACGATAAAAAAACTGCTCTTAAAAAATATCAACAATTTGTTTCTAAAGCAAATGATATTCGCTTTCAATCTTATTATTTTGACTTAGCCAATCACAGAATTAAACATTTGAAAGAAGACCTTTTTTTTACAGGAGATTTAAAATAATAAATTCAGCTAACATATAGCCGAAATTCATCTGGCGTTCGTTTTCAACAAGTTTCCAACCGGCAAAAACGTCTCGTTTGGGCCTCTGTTACCATTTAGTTTTTTTATTTTACCGAAAAATTTTATCTGCAAATAAAAAAAACCACAATAAACTTGCAAAAGTCAAAAAAAATCCTTATATTGTAAAAGGAATTTAAACTTTTTTTCTTATCTCATTAAAGATAACAATAATATTCCAAATTGATTCACACATTTTCCTTGGATACAAATTTATAGATTCCTAAATAATTAATTTCAATATTAATAATACTTAGCAACATAGAGTTGTTATGTATAAATAATTCATTAACAATGAAATACAAAAGCTATACGTTAAATAATTTTAAAGATATACCACAAATAAGCAAATTAACAAAAGAGCAATTATTTGACATTGAGGTAGTTGGAAGGGTATTGCCATTTAAAACCAATAATTATGTTGTTAATAATCTTATTGACTGGGATAATTTTGAAAACGACCCAATGTTTATTCTTAACTTCCCACAAAAAGGAATGTTAATACCGGAACACTATAATATCATATCCGAATTATTAAAAAAGTCAGAAAATCCAACAGCCATAGCTAAAGCAGCTAATAAAATACGTTTACAACTCAACCCTCATCCTGATGGTCAATCTCATAATGTTCCAATAGTTAAAGGGGGAAAACTACTTGGTATTCAACATAAATATCAAGAAACAATACTATTTTTCCCAACTCAAGGACAAACATGTCATGCTTACTGCACATTTTGCTTTCGTTGGCCTCAATTTACTGGCACGAATAATTTAAAATTTGCCGCAAATCGCATCCAACTTTTAATCGATTACTTAAAACAACATCCTTCAATTACTGATATTCTTTTTACCGGTGGCGACCCAATGATAATGAAAACCGGAATTATTGAAATATATATTAATTCATTATTAGAAGCAGATTTGCCTAATTTAAAAACCTTCCGAATAGGAACAAAATCTCTTAGTTATTGGCCTTATCGTTTTACTGAAGATGATGACTATGAAGATTTGCTGCGACTTTTTGAAAAAGTAAATAATTCGGGTAAAAATTTAACAATAATGGCTCATATTAATCATTACACCGAATTAGAAACACAAGAAGTGCAAAAAGCCATAAAAAACATTCAAAACACCGGAACCATTATCAGATCTCAATCACCATTATTAAATCATATTAACGCTAAACCGGAAATATGGCAACGCATGTGGAGTCAACAAGTAAATCTGGGAATAATTCCGTATTACATGTTTATTGCCCGCGATACAGGTGCTCAACATTATTTTGCTGTTCCATTAGTTAAAGCATGGAGTATTTTTAAAGATGCTTATTCAAAAGTGAGTGGAATATGCCGTACAGTCAGAGGTCCAAGCATGTCAACCGACCCGGGTAAAATTTTGATTAACGGCGTTAGTGAAATAAACGGTAAAAAGGTAATAGTACTAAGTTTCTTACAAGGCAGAAACCCTGACTGGGTAAATAAACCGTTTTTTGCTAAATATGACGATAAAGCAATTTGGTTAAACGATTTAGAACCTGCTTTTGATGAACAAAAATTCTTCTATGAAAAAGGCTTATTATTTGATAATAAAATTAATATTTTAGAGTATGAGTTCAATTCAGAAAAACATTTATATGAAAAACTGAAAAAAATAGCAACAAATTTTAATTGACCCACGCTCTTTCGGATTTGTAATCCGAAAGTCTAAATAAACGAATGTAAACATAACTTTCGGATTGCAAATCCGAAAGAGCAAGGAAGGGAAAATACATGTGCTAATACTGCATAGCGGTTGTAATAGATGGCTTTACTGTCCTTAACCCGAAAAATTAACTTCGTTGAGGGCTTCGCCGTTCATAATTTTTCTGACGATTAAGTAATACCAACAAATTTAGGGTTTTTAATAACCCCAAATTTGGGTATTACTAAATCGGGGTTTCCCGTATTGCTAACACACATCCCATCGCACATTCATACAATTCACTTCGTTTTTGTATGAATAATACGGGTTAAATTCTTAAATCTGAAATTTATTGCATGAAAAAAAGGCACAAGAGAGAACACTTGTGCCTTCATTTATAATTATTGTTTAATAATTCTGTTAACTTTCTGATTGTTTCCTGACATAACTTTTAAATAATAAATGCCTGCCGGATAATTAGAAATATCAATATTTTCATGTAAATATTTTACATTTTTAAATTTCTTCATAATAAGATTATTACCAACTACATCGAAAATTGAAATTGTAATATCCGAATATTTACTAATTGATAATTCCACATTAAAAAATCCGTTTGATGGATTCGGGAAAACATTAATTGTTTCAACAGATTCAATATCAGATACATCTGTTAAATAAACAGGAACATTGATTAATAGAGTATCAGAATTGCAATCGTTTGAAGCAATAAGCTGAACAGGATATGTACCTTCGTTATCATAAGTATGAACAGGATTTAATTCTTCGCTGATTTGTCCATCACCAAAATCCCATTTAATATCAATTGCTCCTGTTGAGTAGTTTGAAAAACTAACTGTTTTTTCTGATATTGAAAAACTATAAATCGCATTCACAGCTTCACATGCAATAACATTAATATTCATTGTAACAGAATCTCTACTGCAAATGTTATATGCAACAAGTGATACAGAATACATACCATTTTCTGTATAAATATGAGTTGGATTTTCGTCTTCAATAGTTTGTCCATCGCCAAAATACCATATATAACTTACAGCAAACTGCGATGTATTAGTAAATGCTAATTCTCCTCCATCAATAGAATATGTATATCCTGCAATTGCATTCCGGCATACCTTAATTTGTTTAAATATAGTATCATTATTACATTCATGATAAGCAATTAAAGACACATTGTAAGTTCCTGCAGAATCATATTTATGAACCGGATTTACGTCATAACTAATATTTTCATCACCAAAATTCCAATAATAACTGCTTGCATCTGTAGATTGATTTGTAAAACTTATTTTAAAATCATCAAACGAATAATCAAATTCAGCATACGCTGTGCTTGTATTCTTTGTAACAATTATTGTATCGCTAACAATACCACAGTTTGAACTTATCTGTACCGAATAGGTTCCGGCAACAGTTACAGGAATTGTTCTTGTTGTATCGCCTGTTGACCAAATGTATGTTCCATCAGATTGCCCGGCATCTAATATAAAAATATCATTGCCACATATTGAAATATCTTCACCTAAATCAAAATTTTCTACAGAAATAAATTCATAAGCACCAATATCAGGACTATTAATATCTCTTAAATTACCATTAATATCGGTTGTTACATAATCTGTTGGCAATGCAGTACCATCTAATAAATAATTACAGGTTCGTAAATCATCATCGGAATAAAACACAGGGTCAATATTCAAACTATTATAATCTTGTGAATAGTTTGATTGTAGTGTAGTTAGATCAGCTATATATGTACCATTCCATCTTGCCAAATAACTTCCTGTTGTATTTAAAATATTATAGTCAGACTGATACGAATTACTTCCGCAATAACCATATATTGAATATCCTCCTGCATTATTAGAAAATATATTATTTAAAACAACAAGACCATAACAATCATCAGTATAAAAACTTTTTGAATCGCTTGCTCCACCATATAGATTAACACTATTATTCAAGACATGAAGATTATTCAATTCGTCAGCATAAATCCCTATAAATGAAGAGTATGATGAAGTAAATGAGATACTGTTATTTGAAATTATTGAAGGAATTCCTTCGTTGGTATATGAATAGGCAACATATATTGCTATCTCTCCATTATATAAATCAATAAGATTATTTGAAATTTCGAATCTATTATTTATATAATTATCAAAATCTAAATATATTGCATTGTAATAATCGTATGAATTGGAATTATTTGTAATCCGGTTGTTGTTTATTGTAATTCCATCAACATAATATGCTTCTATACCTATATAGTATTGTTCTGTGAATATATTACCGGTAATTTCAATATTCTTATCGTATTTATTTAGGTCGTTATCTCCTTCCCAATAAATACCATAATCACCATTTTCAAAAATATTGTTTGAGATAATATTATAATCATCGTTTTCTTCATTTGAATTATACTCGGAATAAATACAATATCCATTTTCAATTGGAGCAATAAATTTACAATTTGTAATTGTATTATTGCATGCACCATTTTTGAATAAAATTCCATAATCTGAATTATCATAAATTTCAAATGTTATATTATCGAAAATAATATTATCTGCACCATTTAGAGAAACTAAATATTCTGCATATTCATCGGTAAATATAACCGGATTGTTGTTTTCTGAAACTGAACGGAATGTAATGGTATTTTCTGATGAAACACCAAATATTTCAGGTATTTCAAAACTTTCATTATAAGTTCCTTCTTCAACATTAAATACTACTGCACTACAAATTCTCGGTGAATTTGTTAAAAAATTAACGGCTTCATTAAACGAATTAAAGTCGTTATTAATACTTTTCCCAATTGAATATTCACCTGATATTCCTTTTTCGAAATCTTTTTCAAACAAATCGTTTGAAGTATTTTCATCAGTAGTGTTATTTGGAAAAGTTGTCCATGCTTTTAAAGTCAATAGTTGTTCGGAAGTAATATCGTAATCTCCTAGAAAAACAGTATCTGTTTTGTTTATTTGCAGTTCTCCACTCCAATTTACAGCAGTTTTTAATGTATCATTTACCGACCAATTAACAACATCAGAAGTTAATATTTCAGTTCCGAAATTTGATATTATTGCGTAAAAGTTATAATTACCGTTACATAATAAATCACTATCAGTAAATATTTCAATAATTCCCGCATCAATATTTCGTACTGAAAAAATAATTGCACCCATATCAGGATTTACTGCATCCCTTTCATAACCATTAATATCATCAGTAATTAGAGCTACAGGACAGCCTGTATTATTTAACAAACTATTATTTGGTGTAAGATTGGTTATTGACGTATAATAAGGATTAGCTTGTACAGAATTTGAATCAATACCCGGGCATACTATTCTGTAATTTTCAATTGTGTTAATATTATAACCGTTGATATTACATATAAAATCTCCGGAAGAATAAAGATCATTACAATCTGAGGTGTCAACCAATTCAGAAACAATAACATCTGAAAATAATGCATAAGCATTGCTATAATTAGCAAATATATTATTTATAAGAGTAGTGTTATTACAAGAAGACATTAAATTTATTGCTTTACTGACTTCATTACTATTTGATATATTTACACTATTATAATAAAAAGCAATGTAGCTGGAATTTTCAACTTTTATACCGGATGTTTCAAAGCCACCTTGCATTGTAATAAAATTATTAGCTACTATGCCTTTGTTTTCAAGAGTACATAATGTATTATTAAATCTAATTCCATAAACCTCATCAACTTCATTTCCTGATGTTAAAATTCTATTATTTCTTATGTTAAACTCTGAATTAATATTATTGATATCAACTCCAAGTATTTTGGAGTTGACATTATTATTTAAAATGTTAAAGGTATCACTTGTTTCAATAATAATTCCGTTATCAACCCCTGATATTTCATTTGATATAATTTCAGAATACAAACAATTATCTACATAAATTCCATTTTCCAAACTATTTATCTGGTTTGCTTCAATTGTTAAAGAATCCATATTGCTTATATGCAATCCTGAATTATTTTCCCGAAAAACATTATTATTTATTATCAGCCCTTTATTATTAAAAATTTCGTCTCCTGAATAAATAATTCCATAATTTCCACCGCTGAATAAATTATTATTAAACTCCCAATTGTTTAAATCAGAATCAATGTTTGCAAGTATTAATTCATAATCTGTTTCGGTAGCATATTTTTGCCCTTCAAATACACAATTATTAAATTTTATACCATAAGTATCATACATTGAAATTACTCTTTGATAATTGCCTGTTGCTTTGAATGTTATTTGATTGAATTCTATATTTCCAATTTCGTTTAAAAACATTACATAATTTGAATCGGAACTATTTGAAGCATAAGCTAATATTACTAACGAACTATCCTGCGATTCGGAAATGAAAGTAAACAGCGAACTGCTGTCTGCCCCCGGAATGGAATCAATAATAATTTGTTCATTATAAATACCATCACGAATTAAGAAATTGAATGTATTAGATTCATATACTCCTCCCAAATTAAAATAATCAGCAAGTTCAGTGAAATTTTCAAAATCAGGTTCAGTTCCACCAATGGTATATGTTCCTCCTTCTAAAACCCCGTATAAACTAACCTGTAAAGTATCGTTGCTATTTATACAATCGTTTGCTCCATTTGGCATACTTGACCAAACTTTAATATCATATACCTCACCGGCTTCAATGTTTATTGTGCCCGGATTTATTACTGAATCTCTTGTTATTTCTAAAGCTCCCACAAAATTATATGTTGTTTGAGCCACGCCATTAACAGTCCAGCAAATATCAGCATTAAAAAGTGTATCAATACATAAATTTTTTATTGTGGTATAAATATTATAATCGCCGGCAAAATAAGGAGCAGATTCGGTAGTGTAAATGGATGTTATTGCTGCATCAATTCCTTCAGGAGCAAAAAATTCATCACCACCAATATCAGGATGTTCCATATTTCTGACATCTCCATCAATATCGTAGGATAATTCAGTATAAGTAACCGTATCTCCTGTTCTGTCTAAAATTTTGTTATACTCAGTTAAGTGAAGGTCGGTTTCCGAAATAAAATTCACATTTTCTGAGAATGAATGGCTGTCAAAACCATAGGACTGCCAATTGCTGAGAGTTGAATAATTTACATACGAAGAACTTCCGGTTCGCCTCCTGCCTGTTGTTTCTGCTACAATATTATTATAATCAGATAAAACTATCCTTGAACCACTATAATAATCAAAATATATTCCGTAACCATTAGGAGCAATAAGAATATTGTTTTTTAATTTTATATTTAATGATGTACCTGCAAGACAGTAAGAATATCCAATGCCGTTATTCACAGAAGTATTATTAATAGTCCATTGATAATTACTATTTCCAATATATATTCCAAAATTTGTAGTATGAGAACCTTCTACATACACAATATTACCGGCAACTAAACCATAATTATCAGATGTTCCATCACAAGCATTAACATCAATTCCCATATATCTTGCTTTAACATTGTTATTAATTATTCTTAATCCATTATCGCAATTAAGAGCATATATCCCCAGATTAGTAGTTTTGCCAACATCAGTCTGAATAGTATTTGATGAAATAACAGGAGCATCCTGATATCTTAATTGAATAGCCCTGAAAGTTTGATCTTTGAATATATTATTTTCAACAATTGTTCCCGGCTCTATATTGCTTGCATTATAACCATAATAAAATATGCCAAGATTGCCATATAAAACATAATTATTTTTAAACACATTATTTATATCTAAAGCATCGACTGAACTTGCAGAATAAATAACTGCATATTTTTCACTTTCGTTTGTAGTTTGATATCCCTGTAAAAAGCAATTTAATACCTGATTATTATTTGCCCCATTTTTTATGGCAATAGCCTGCCCGCTCGAAGTTTGTATTATTGATAATTGTTTTATAGTTACAAAATCAGCTCCATTCAAATACAATACAGAATTATTTGATATTCCATATTGAAGCACCACAGATGAACTATCGCCTGATTCTGATTGAAATGTTATGGTTTTTGTTTCATCAGCACCCTGAATTTCATTGATTATAACACGTTCGTTATAAACTCCATCTCTGATATTAAAAATAACATTATTTGATATTCCATAATTATTCATTATTTCAACAGTATTTGAAAATGTTTCAAAATCAGGTTCTGTACCTCCAATTGTATAATTACCATCAAGGGCTGTATAAAAATCATAATTAACAGTATCATTCGCAGCATAAATATCTACTCCGCCATTTGGCTCAGATGTATATACTTTAAAATTATATCTTGAACCCTGAGCAAGGAATTTATAAGCCCCAATTTTTATTGAAATCGTACTATCAACCAATAAAGTATCATTCCAGTTAACCGGAGTTTGTGCAGTTTCATTTACCGACCAATTTATTGTTGTTGAAAATAAAGTATCAACGCCTTGATTTATTAATGTAACATATACATCTAAGCTATCATTAGCTAAAACTGGCACAAAATTTATTAAAGAATCAACAGACACAATGCCTGCATCACCATAAACATCGGGCATAACAAATTCATCAGCACCAATACATGGGAAATCTGCTCTGGCATCTCCATCAATATCATGTGGAACAGACAAGGCTGCTATTGAATCTCCGCCACCTATTAAATTTTGATTATAGGTGTGTAAATCGCTTGAAGAATGAAACATAGGGTCTTCAGAAATTGAATTCAGGTCTTTATTTACAGCAGATTGCCAATCGGCTAATGTAGTTTTATTTACATGACTGCCGCCTGATGTTGTGTACCTTCCTGTAATATTTGCATAAATGTTATTATTGTCAGAATAAAATCCATATACATGATACTGGTGATAATAAATACCGTATCCGTTTTCTGCAATTAAATTATTGTTTTTTAAATATAAATACTTACTATCCTGATATGACGTACTGCTTGCATAAAAAGCATAACCATTGCCTGTAACTTTTACATTATTATGATAGTATTTAGCATATCTTGCATATTTATTATATAAACCAAATGTTTTTACATTAATAAAATTATTTGCTATTAAAGCATATCCATAATAAGTACTTCTGTTACTTCCATAATTATTTATAGCGAGATAATAATCACCTTCAATTATATTATTTATAACCTTCATGCTATCTAAGCAATAATATAAATATATTGCATATATACTTTCATAATTATCAGGATTATAAAAATGATTTCCGGTAATCAGGGGATAATGATTTCTATTTACATGTAAACTTCGATAATATTGTTTTATAAATTGGTTGTTTTCAAAAATATTACCTGAGCCATTATTTATATAAACCCCACAACTTCCTTCTTCGATAATATTATTCTCAAATTTATTATGATTATATGATGTTGAATTAATATCAAAATAAATAACTGCATATAAATAATCAGTATTATCAATAGTTTTTATATCAATTCCTTTTATATGATTACTTGAAAAAGTAATATATGAAGAGTTATTTTTAAAGTAAACTGCACGTGCATATTCACCTGAATCTACTTCGATAGTCAGATTTTTAATTTGCAAATAACTTGCATTATCAAGAGTAATAACAGCACTATTCTGAGCATTCAAATTCTCTCCATGAATTACAACATCAGCATTGTTTCCCGATTCAGATTGAAAAACAACTAATGCAGTATCACTTGCTCCAAAAATTTTTCCAATATTTATTGTTTCGTTATAAAAACCATCAGCAATATTAAATATTACCGTATCGGAAATTCCCATTCCATTTGGAGTTATGCCATCATTTCTGATACCATACATTAAATCACTAACAGCATTTGAAAAATCCTGATAGTTATTGACACTTGCCGGTAATTCCGGGTTAATTGTGTATTCCCCATTTAATTGGGCAAAAATCATTTTTGGTAAAAAACAGATTAAAAATAAAAGTGGTAAAAAAGTTTTCATAATGTTTAAATTTTAGTTTATATTTTTTTTTTATTTTTTGTATGCACAATAATTAATTTCTTGGACAAATATATATGGACAATCTTGTTTTATAAAAAAAACAGGTAAGACAAATAGTAGGACATTGTTTTTTAATTATCAAACACACAGTTTATCTTTTTGATTAATTGGCAGTTACATTAACCCAACTTGTAAATCAAAAGCTATAACCTAAATTGAGCGATTGTGTTGCAAGTTGATACGTTTTGATTTTTTATTATTGGGAGACAACTTTTGTTTTTCTGACAAAAGGTCTGTATTTAAAATTAAGTGCATCAAATATTTTTCTTTGGTCAGTATTTGGTACGGTGCATATTTACATAAATTAATTCATTTATTGTTATTCGTCATAAGCATCCCGAATATATATGGATTAAGTTACAAACTTAATCCAGTACACGAATAAAGCGCGTTAACTTTATAAACTAATATCAATTTGATGATA
>JAUVJB010000110.1 GCA_030592465.1 Bacteroidota bacterium
GTTATGCTGTGTTCATGGTTGCTAATAAATGCAATAAAAAACGTGATACCGCTCTTTTTATCGACCCGGGTTTTCCTGTTCAAAAACAACAATTTAAAGTTCTCGGGCAAAAATATACTTCATTTGATATTTATGATTTCCGTGGTGAGAAACTAAGAGAAAAACTTGAATCTTTTTTAAAAAAAGGTAATATTCATTCAATAATTTATTCTAATCCGAATAATCCAACTTGGGTTTGTTTAAACGAACAAGAATTAAAAATTATTGGTGAACTCGCTAATAAATACGATGTTCTTATTGTTGAAGATTTAGCTTATTTCGCTATGGATTTTCGTTCAGACATGTCTGTCCCCGGCAAACCACCTTATCAACCTACTGTTGCTAAATATACCGACAACTATGTGCTTTTAATATCAAGCTCAAAAGTTTTCAGTTACGCAGGGCAGCGTATGGCAATGTTATGTATGTCAGATAAAATTTATCACCGCAAATATCCTGACTTGCAGCCACGCTTTAATGCAGATGAATTTGGTTATGTAATAGTTTTACGAGTATTATATTCTTTAACTTCAGGCGCTTCTCATTCTGCTCAATATGCTTTGGCTGCCATGTTTAAAGCTGCCAACGAAGGTAAGTTTAATTTTGTTGAGGAAGTAAAAGAATATGGTGAGCGTGCAAAGATTATGAAAAAAATGTTTCTCAATAATGGTTTTGAAATTGTTTACGATACAGATATTGATAAACCTGTTGGCGATGGATTTTATTTTACAATTTTATATCCCGGCATGACCGGTGGCGAGTTATTAGAAGAATTATTATATTATGGAATAAGTGCTATCACACTCGATAATTGTGGAAGCGACAAACAAGGCTTAAGAGCTTGTGTATCACAAACACAACGAAGTCAATTCAACGATTTAGAATATAGGCTTAATAAATTTCATGAAGATCATTAATTTTATTGATGATTGATAGAAAGGAGTTAAAGCAAATTATGTTAATTTAAATTTTCACACAACAATATTGTAACATAATAGTTTAACAATATGAAATGTTTTTTAATCAATAATTGAGCAAATTTCATTTTTTTTGTAGAGACTATTAATTAGTTAATAAACAATTAATAAAAACAATAAAATATGGCAAAAATTAAAGGTTCAATCGTAGTTGACAAGGAGAAATGCAAAGGTTGCGGTCTGTGCGTAGTAGCATGTCCGCAAGATGTCATTGCCCTTGCCAAAGAGGTGAATAGTAAAGGCTATAATTTTGCGTATATGGTAAAACCTGATGCTTGTATTGGGTGCGCTAATTGTGCAGAAGTATGTCCTGACAGTATAATTACTGTTTATCGAACAAAAATCTAATTTTTTTTAAATTAATTTAAAATATTCAAAAATATGGGTGAATTAAAATTAATGAAAGGTAATGAGGTGATAGCTCATGCTGCAATTCGTTGTGGTTGTGACGGCTATTTTGGATACCCAATTACACCTCAGTCCGAAGTAATGGAAACTTTGATGGTTGAAAAACCTTGGGAAACAACAGGAATGGTTGTTTTGCAGGCAGAAAGTGAAGTTGCTTCAATAAATATGGTATATGGCGGAGCTTCTTGCGGGAAAAAAGTTATGACTTCTTCTTCAAGTCCAGGTATTAGTTTAATGCAAGAAGGCATTACTTATATTGCCGGTGCTGAGCTTCCTTGTCTAATTGTTAATGTTGTTAGAGGAGGTCCCGGTTTAGGTACCATTCAACCTGCTCAATCAGATTATTTTCAAGCTTGTAAAGGTGGCGGTCACGGCGATTATAATTTAATTGTGCTTGCCCCTGCTTCTGTTCAGGAAATGAATGACTTTGTTGATCTAAGTTTTGAACTTGCTTTTAAATATCGTAATCCTGCTATGATACTTTCTGACGGAGCTATTGGTCAAATGATGGAAAAAGTTGAATTATTTGATTATAAACCTCGTTGGACTGATGAAGAAATTCAGAAAATTTCAGGCTCTTGGGCTACAACAGGCAAAACTGCTGATAGAGAACAACATATCATTACTTCTTTAGAATTAGATTCTGAAAGCATGGAGAAAATAAATCTTCGCATTCAGGCTAAATATAGAAAGATGGAAGAGGAAGAGGTACGTTATGAAGAAATTTAATGCGACGATGCTGAATATATATTTGTAGCTTATGGCTCGTCTTCTCGTATTTGTCAAAAATCTATCGAAATAGCACGGGCTAAAGGTATTAAAGTTGGTTTATTGCGACCTATTACTCTTTTCCCGTTCCCTAAAAAACCTATTGCTAAATTAGCCGATAGAGTTAAAGGTATGTTATCTGTTGAAATGAGTGCAGGTCAATTGGTTGAAGATGTTCGACTTGCTGTTAACGGTAAAATACCAGTTGAACATTTTGGTCGTCTCGGTGGAATTATTCCTAACCCTGACGAAATTGTAGAGGCTTTGGAACAAAAAATAATTGGAGGAAAATAAAATGGCAGAAACTATAGATATAATTAAAGATGAGAACATAGTTTATCAAAAATCTAAAGTTCTTACTGATAATGTAATGCACTATTGCCCGGGCTGCAGCCATGGCGTAGTTCATAAATTAATTGCTGAAGTTATAGAAGAGATGGGCATTCAAGAAAATGTAATTGGAGTTTCTCCTGTTGGATGTTCTGTTTTTGCTTATAACTATCTTGATATTGATTGGCAGGAAGCTGCTCATGGTAGAGCTCCTGCTCTTGCTACTGCTACTAAACGGTTAATGCCTGATAAATATGTGTTTACTTATCAAGGTGATGGCGATTTAGCTTCAATTGGTGCTGCTGAAATTTTACATGCTTGCAACAGAGGCGAGAACATTACTGTTATTTTTATTAATAATGCTATTTATGGTATGACCGGCGGACAAATGGCTCCTACAACTTTAGTAGGTATGAAAACCGCAACTTCACCTTATGGTAGAGATATTGATCTACATGGTTATCCTTTAAAAATGACTGAAATTGTTGCTCAATTACCGGGTACTTGTTATGTAACACGTCAATCTGTTCATACTGCGGCAACTGTTCGTAAATGTAAAAAAGCTATTAGAAAAGCTTTTGAAAATCAAGAAAAGAAAATCGGTACTTCTTTTATTGAAGTTACTTCTACATGTAATTCGGGTTGGAAAATACCTCCTGTTGAAGCTAACAAGTGGATGGTTGATCACATGTTTAAATTCTTTGAACAAGGTGATTTAAAGGATGCTGAAAGAGACAACCCTGATGATTATAAAAAATATATTGAATAATTTAAAATTTTGAAATTATGACAGAAGAAATTATTATAGCCGGATTTGGTGGACAAGGTGTTCTTTCAATGGGTAAAATTCTTGCTTACTCAGGCGTTATGCAAAATCAGGAAGTTACTTGGTATCCTTCTTATGGTCCCGAAATGAGAGGTGGTACTGCTAATGTTACTGTTATTGTTAGTGATGACAGAATTAGTTCTCCTATTCTTAACGAATATGATACTGCTATTATTCTTAATCAACAATCATTAGATAAGTTTGAGAGTAAAGTAAAATCAGGGGGATTGTTATTATACGACCCTAATGGGATTTCTAAACCTCCAACAAGAAAAGGTATTAAAATATTTCAAGTTGAAGGAACTGAAGAGGCTGCTAAAATGGGTAATGCCAAAATATTTAACATGATTGTTTTAGGCGGTTTTCTTAAGCTTAAACCTATTGTTAAAATGGAAAATGTGAAAAAAGGTTTAGAAAAATCTTTACCTGAACGTCATCACAATTTAATACCTCTTAATTTACAAGCTATTAAAAAAGGCATGGAAATTGTTCAGGAAGTTTAATAATAAATTTTTTGAATTGTTTATTAGGGTTTAGTTTTACTAAACCCTTTTTTTTTAATAATTTTATGTATGCATTTAGTAGTTTAGTTAAGTTACAAACTTAAATCCATTGGGTGATATTGTATATTCCGTTCTAATTACATACTTAAATTAAAAAAGAACAAAATAATGTATATTCATCAAAAAAAATAATAAAAAATAGATTAAGTAAAGGCAATCTGATTTTAAATTATTTTATTTTATACTTTTGTATTATAATAGAAAGCAAGAATGATATGAACAGTAAACGTGATAAGATTATTAATATAGAACACCTCAATATTGGTTATAGTTTTTCAAAAAGAAAGAATAATGTAATTCATTCAAATATTAATTTATCGTCGTTTGCCGGTGAACTCACGGTTTTAATTGGGGAAAATGGAGTTGGTAAAAGCACTTTGCTTCGAACAATTTGTAATTTGCAAAAATCAATAGAGGGTAATATTTCAATTTTCAATAAAGATATAAATCAATATTCACATAACAATCTGGCAAAAAAAATCAGTTTTGTTTCAACCGAAGCAATAAATGTCGGGTATATGAAAGTTTTTGATTTTATTGCTCTTGGCAGGTTTCCATATACTAACTGGCTTGGTAAATTAACAGACGAAGACCTTATGTCTGTTAACGAAGTTCTTGCATTGGTGCGAATGGAAACTTTTGCACAAAAGTATTTGAATGAGATTAGTGACGGCGAACGACAACGGGTTATGATTGCACGTACATTAGCTCAAGATACTGATATTATTATTCTTGATGAACCGACAGCTTTTCTCGATATGCCCAATAAATACGAGATAATTCATTTGCTTAATCACTTAACTAAAACGAGAAATAAAACTATTATTTTTTCATCACACGATATAAATATTGCTATGAGCGAATGTGATAAAATGTGGTTAATGCTTGATAATGAGATTATTGAAGGATCGCCCGAAGATTTAATTTTAAACAATACTTTTTCAGAGATATTTAAAAATACGAATCTGAATTTTAGTGTTAAAACAGGTGAATTTAAAACCAAAAAACAAGCATATAAACATATTGGATTAGTAGGAGAGGGGGATAATTTTTTTTGGACAAAAAAAGCTCTTGAACGTCTTGGTTTCAACGTAAATTGCAACAAATCATACAGTAAAAATATTATAGTTAAAACTGATAATCACAGCACTCAATGGATTTTTCAAAATGAAGAAAACAAATTTGTGTTTGATTCAATTTATGAGTTAGCACAAAATATAGAACACTGAGAACGCTGATTTGACTGATTTATACTGATTTTTAGGTTCTGTATGATTTAGAGTGGGTAAAAGAATAAAGTAAAAAGGCTAAAGACTAAAAAATTCAAAGTATAAAGTAAAAAAAAGAAAAAAATATATAGAAAAAAATAATTTTGAAATACTTTTTACTTTAGCCTTTAGCCTTTTTACTTTAGCCTTTAGCCTTTAAAGGATTACCCACTTAAATTAAGAAAGAACATTTATTTCTTATCAAGTTTATCTTTAAGAATTTGTTCAACAGTTTTAGTATCAATGCGTTTAGCAATAATTTTTTTATCTTTATCAAGAATATAAATAAGAGGTGTGCTAACAACATTATATTTATTTCGATAATCACTAAAATTATAAGGGTCATAAACATTTATCCAGTCAGTCAAACCTTTATCTTCAATAAATTTTTTCCATTTCTTAAAATCAACATGAGTATAAACAGAAAAAACTTCTACGCCCTTTTCCCAATATTTTTGATATATTTCATGAAGTCCCGGCAAATCTTTTTTACAATGGCCACAATCGGTATCCCAAAAAATTAAAACAGTATATTCAGCTTTAACTTGATATAACGATACATATTTTTCATCATAAGTTGTCATTTTAAGTTCAGGTGCTGCATTTCCTATTAAATTTGGAGTTAATTCATTAACTCTGTCTCTAATTTTTTCCACAAACGAGGAATCTATCCAAGTTGCTTGACCTGATAAATAATATTCTTCAGCTAAAAAGACAAAAGTTTTATCCATACCCATTATTTTTGATGAGTTGGCATAATTAAAAATAAATTGTAACACATATTGAAAAATGTCTTTGTCTGCTTTTGATTTCTCAATAATTTTCTCAGCTTCAACATTTACCGTATCAGGTATTTGAATAATTACCCTTGTAAAAAATTGATTTAATTTATAAAAGAAGATAGGAGTTCGTAGTAAACGATAATCAGAAAAATCTATATTATCAAAAAAATGATTTTTATAATAATGATACTCAAAAAGAGAATCTATCTTATTTCCGGCATCGTCAACAGGAGCATCGGGCACAGTAATTTCATTTAATGAATTTATTATTTTACTTAATAAAGCATCAGGATTGTTTTTTACGATTTCATCCCATTTATTTTTTACTTCTTCATCAATATCTTTTATTTTTTGTTTATAAATTTTTACAGAATCAGTATTTTCTTTATTTGATTGTATCTTTTTTCTATATGTTCCGACTTTTTTAGATTCTATAATCATAAATTTTTGATAATCGTTAAATTGCTTATTTTCTTCAGAACCTTTTATTTTTAAGTTTTTTACAAAATTTTCTGCCTTTGAAGATGTATCTGTTTCAATTGAGAAATTTTGGTCTTTGTCAATTAGTATCTCAAAAAAAGACTTTTCAGGTAGAATTATTAGATAAATTCCTCCATCTAAATTTTTGTTACCTTCAAAAATTCCTTCACCTTTATTATTAACTTGTATTGTATCTAATACGAAATTTTTATCTCCAAAATGATATCCTAAGTATATTGTAGTGTCTTTTAATCCATTAATTTTTACCTTAATTTTATATCCTTCTGCAAAGGTTTGTGTATTTGAGGTAAATAAAATAAATACTAATACGAATAATTTTATTAACTTCTTCATTGAATATTTTTTTTATTTTTAAAAATTATTTCAAACATTTTAACGTTATTGCAAATGTATAAATTGTTAATTTATTACAAAAATTATAATTGTTTTTTATTTATTGTTCTTGTCTTTTAATAGCTAAAAACTATTATCTTTGTATTAAGAAGTTACAAATTTTGCAGAATATAAAACAAGTTTGTAACTAATGTCTGCACGAAAATTCCATATTTTTAAATTTTTGATAAGAAAACGTCAAAGACAAGGCTTTCGATCCGCCAGCTGGCGGATGAAAATCAAGGAGTTTCCTTTCGTAAATGACTGTTTCAAAAGCGAGAATAACGTAGTATTTGGCGTTTTGTTGCAAAGACTAACTAACAAACAACTATTAATTATAAATATAAACTATAAATATGAACAGTACTATCTACAGTGTTATTACCGGAACAGGAAGTTACATACCCACAAGGCGTATCAAAAATGAAGATTTTCTTAACACGGAATTTTATGATGCATCAGGTAATAAACTTGAAAAAAACAATCAAGAAATAATTGATAAGTTTTTAGAAATAACGACTATAAAAGAAAGACGATATGTTACTGACGATTTATTAACATCAGACATTGCTTATTTTGCCGGTGTTGAGGCAATTAAATCTGCTAAAATTGATAAAGAAGAGCTTGACTACATAATTGTTGCTCATAATTTTGGCGACGTAAGGCATGACAATAGAGGAGTAGATATTGTTCCCAGTTTAGCAGCCCGAGTAAAGCATAAATTAGAAATTAAAAATCCTTATACCATAGCTTACGATTTACCTTTTGGATGTCCGGGCTGGTTGCAGGGCACTATTCAGGCAGATTATTTCATAAAATCAGGGGATGCAAAAAAAATTCTTGTTATTGGGGCTGATACATTATCAAGGATTTCCGATCCGCATGACAGAGATAGTATGTTGTATGCTGATGGCGCCGGAGCTGTTGTTTTGGAAGCAAAAGAGAGCGAAAGTCCTATTGGAATACTTGCACATAAAACACGATCAGATACTCTTTTATATTCAGAAATGTTATACATGGGTAAGTCATACAATCCTGACATTAAAGATAAGTATAATACTTTTTTAAAGATGAATGGTCGAAAACTTTATCAATATGCACTTGAAAAAGTACCTCAAGCAATAAAAGACTGTCTTGAGAAGAGTAATACTCGTATTAGCGATATTAAGAAAGTGCTAATCCATCAAGCTAATGGAAAAATGGATGATGCAATATTACAAAGACTTTACAGCCTTTATGATATAGTTGTGCCTAAAAACGTCATGCCGATGACAATTGCATGGTTAGGCAATACATCTGTAGCGACCCTGCCGACTTTACTAGATCTTGTATTAAAAAAGAAGGTAGCAAATCAAAAAATAAACAAAGGCGACATTCTCGTTTTTGCATCTGTTGGTGCAGGAATGAATATTAATGCAATGTCTTATAAAATGTAAGTGGATATTGTAAATAATATATGTTCTGCTTTCGGTAATTTGTAACAAGCATTAAAATGTGATTTGTATTATACAATAGGCAAAATAATATTTTTTTAAATTGTTAATTATACTACAAATGACTTAAATTTTTATTTTTTGGATAGATAATTGTTACATTGATAAATTGTTAAATTGTTACATTGATAAATTGTTAAAACTTGTCCGACTGCCGGCGGATTGTTATGTGTCAATAAATAGAGCCGTTCTCAATTAATAAAAACAGCAATATAACAATCAGTCCGCCAACTGGCGGACAAGTTTTAACCATTTAACCATTTAAAGTATATTCAAATATAATTCTAATTTAAAACTTGATAATATGGAAATTTTAGAAGGAAAAATTGCAATTGTTACCGGTGCCTCACGAGGTATTGGTAAAGAAATAGCATTATACTTTGCAAAAGAAGGAGCAAATGTTGCTTTTACCGATTTGTTTTATGACGATAATGCAAAGGCGCTTGAAAAAGAATTGAATAATATAGGAATTAAAGCCAAAGCTTATGCTTCTGATGCAAGTAGTTTTGAAAATTCTCAAAAAGTTGTTGAAGAAATTTTAAAAGATTTTGGCAAAGTAGATATTCTTGTAAATAATGCCGGCATTACTAAAGATAATCTTTTAATGCGAATGACTGAAGATCAGTGGGATGCTGTTATTAATGTTAATTTAAAGTCAGTTTTTAATCTTACAAAAGCTGTTTTAAGAACAATGTTAAAACAAAAATCAGGTTCTATTGTAAATATCAGCTCTGTTGTTGGTGTTGGCGGTAATGCAGGTCAAACAAACTATTCTGCTTCAAAAGCCGGTATTATTGGTTTTACAAAATCTGTTGCTAAAGAATTAGGTTCGCGTAATATTAGATGTAATGCAATTGCTCCGGGTTTTATCGAAACTGAAATGACAGCTAAATTACCTAAAGATGTAATTGAAGAATGGTATCAAAAAATTCCTCTTAAACGTGGCGGCACACCCGAAGAAGTGGCTAAAGTTGCAGTATTTTTAGGTTCTGATTTATCTTCTTATGTTAGTGGTCAGGTTATTAATGTATGTGGTGCAATGCAAACCTGATTATTTTAATAACAGGGTTTTTTATTAGTTCCAATTATTTAAAGATTTTCTATTGATGATTAAAATTTAACATGCTGAATTTTAATCCGCTCTTTCGGATTGCAAATCCGAAAAAGCGGAGCGAAGCTATTAATCAATGTATTAGCGAGCAATAGTCAATAGTTAATAGTCAATAGTCAATAGTCAATAAAAAATTAATGTGAGATTCAATATCGTTACAGAGTATTCGGCTTGGTTTATAATCCTTTGTCTAATAATAGCATTCCTTTATTCTTTTTTACTTTATAAAAAAGACAAATCTTTTATTGATATATCTATCAACAGATTAAGAATATTGTCAATATTAAGATTTTTATCTGTATTTATTATATCTTTCTTTTTATTATCTCCATTAATAAAGTCGTTAAAAAAAAATATAGAAAAACCAATAATAATTTTTGCTCAA
>JAUVJB010000094.1 GCA_030592465.1 Bacteroidota bacterium
ATTAAAAAAAATACATAAGAGAGTTTATGAAAAGGGCTGTCTATAAAAACAGACAGCCCTTTAAACTTAAAAAAGTTTTTATTCTACTTTGCAAGATGAATTGCTTCAACAGGACATACTTCAGCACATGCACCACAGTCCGTACAAAGTTCAGGATCAATTGTATAAATATCACCTTCTGAAATTGCCTCTACCGGGCATTCACTTATGCATGTTCCACATGCAACACAATCGTCAGAAATTTGATAAGCCATATTTTTTATTTTTTTAAATTTATTAATATAATACAAAGTTAATTTACATATTATAATAAAAAAGTAAAAACTTTATTTTTTTTATTTTAAAGTACCAATAATTGTTTGTGAACCTTTAACTTTTTGTTTGAGTTTAACGTTTATTTTTGTGTCAAGTGGTAAAAATACATCAACACGTGAGCCAAATTTAATAAAACCTAATTCATTGCCTTGCTGACACATTTGGGTTTTGTTTACTAATGTAACAACTCTGCGAGCAACAGCACCTGCTATTTGTCTGACTAATATTTCTCTGTTATCTGCCATTTTAATTACTGTTGTCATATTTTCGTTTTCTGTTGATGATTTTGGTAAAAAGGCAGCGAAATGTCTTCCATTATGATGTTTCTGATATTTAACAATGCCACTTACCGGAATCCAGTTAATATGTATATTCCAGATTGACATAAATACAGACACTTTTAACAGTTTTTGGTTGAAGTATTCATTTTCAATAGTTTCTTCTACTGCAACAACTTCACCATCTGCCGGAGATAAAACATGTTTTTCATTAACATTTACAACTCTGTTAGGACGCCTAAAAAAAATAAAAATTGCAAAATAAAAGAGAATTGAAATTGTTGAAAATAGTTTATATACAAGATGGTCATCTTTAAAAAGGGAAAATATTCCAACATTAATTATTAATAATATTAAAAACAGAAATATTAAAAATTGGCAACCGGTTTTGTGTATTGTCATAAAAAATCAATTTTTTACAAAAATAAGAAAATTAATTAATTAATTGTAGATATGTAAAAACAATTGGTGCTGATAATAAAACGCTGTCAATTCTATCTAAAATGCCACCGTGTCCGGGGAATATTTTTCCGGAATCTTTAATGTTTATACTTCGTTTGAATAAAGATTCTACTAAATCACCAAATGTTCCCATAACAATTATAATAAGAGAAATAACAAGCCAGTGTTGAAATTGTAATTCTTTAAAAAACGTTGAAATAAAATAAGATACAATTAATGATGTTATGGCTCCTCCCAAAAATCCTTCCCATGACTTTTTGGGTGAGATTCGTGGGAATAACCTATGCTTTCCGAAACTAACTCCAAAAAGGTAGGCTCCTGTATCAGCAGCCCAAAGCAAAATAAAAAAACCTAATAAAATGTTAGGTGTATAATAAACTGTTGGATAACCACGAAAAACAAAAAAATTAAATAGTGATAAAGGGAAAGCAATATAAACTACACCAAGCAATGTATATGCAATATTTGAAAAAGGTTTTTTATTGTTTCTATATAATTCATTAATGAAAACAAATATTATTAAAGGGACAAATATTATATAAATTTTATAATCAACAATTTTTTGTGCAAATAAATAATTGCTAATAAAGAATAATGTACCTGTAAAAATGCCATAATTTTTTTGAGCAGAAATTCTTTCTTTAATTGAAATACGGTAGAATTCATACATGCCTAATATTATAAGAACTAATGATAATATTAAGAAAGGTATTTTGCCGGATAGAATACAGCCAATAATAACTAATACAAAAATTATCCCGGTAATGCTGCGTTTAATTAAATTGTTCAATTTTGTAATTTATTAATTAAAAATTTTGCTTTGATAACGTTTTCTGCTTTTACATATATTTCAATATCTCCTATAGTAATGTATGCAGAATCTTGCTTATTCATAATAACAGCTTGTATGTCATTGTCAGCTAAAACATCTTTAATCATTTCTGCTAAATAAGCTTGATTAGTTGTGAAAACGTTTACCCAATCTTTCTCCAAATTGTTATAGATTTAAAATTATTAAGTTTCATTGTTAAATTGCTAAATTGTTTTATGGCTATATGAATATGATTAATGACCCAGTGAAATATTGCTTCGCAATTTCACTGGGCAGGCAAATTATATTGGTTCTACTGAGCTTGCCGAAGTGCAAAATATAACAACTTAAAGTATATATATCAAAATATTTTTTTTATTTATTTTGGGTTAATTCATTTTGGTCTTTTGCTTATCTAATTCATCAGAAGTTTTATTTCCAAATTTTCTTTTCCCAAATATTTTTTCAAGATTTTCGCTAAAAATAACCTCTTTTTCTAATAACAAATCAGCTAATTGTTTTAAGCCGTCTTTATGTTTTATTAAAATCTCATGAGCTCTTTTATATTGTTTCTCAATAATTGCATTTGCTTCTTTATCGATAATTTCAGCAGTTTTTTCACTATAAGGTTTTGTAAAAGAATAGTCTGATTGTCCTGTAGAATCGTAGAAACTCAAACTGCCTATTTTTTTACTCATTCCATAATAAGTAATCATGGCATAGGCTTGTTTTGTAACTTTTTCAAGGTCATTTAAAGCACCGGTTGATATTTTACCAAAAGTAATTTCTTCTGACACTCTACCGCCAAGAGCAGCACACATCTCATCGAGTATTTGCTCGGTAGTTGTTATTTGACGTTCTTCGGGCAGATACCAAGCAGCACCCAATGCTGCTCCACGAGGAATAATTGTAACCTTAACCAGAGGGTTAGCATGTTCAAGTAGCCAGCTTATAGTAGCATGTCCTGCTTCGTGATATGCGATAGTCTTTTTTTCTAAAGGAGAAATAATTTTATTTTTTTTCTCCAAACCACCAATTATTCTATCAACAGCATCAAGGAAGTCTTGACGGTAAACCATTTTTTTGTTTTTTCGTGCTGCAATAAGAGCTGCTTCGTTGCAAACATTTGCAATGTCTGCACCTGAAAACCCCGGTGTTTGTTTGGCAAGAAACTTAACATCAACATCAGTTGATATTTTTTTTAATGGTTGTAAGTGAACTTTAAAAATTTCTTTACGTTCATTTAAGTCAGGTAACTCAACGTGTATTTGACGGTCGAAACGTCCTGCACGTAGTAAGGCTTTATCTAAAACATCAGCTCTGTTTGTGGCTGCAAGAATAATAACGCCACTGTTTGTATCAAAACCATCCATTTCGGTAAGAAGTTGATTTAGAGTGTTTTCTCTTTCATCATTAGCTCCCATGTTAGGATTTCTGCCTCGTGCTCTACCAATAGCATCAATTTCATCAATGAAAATAATACAGGGTGCTTTTGTCTTAGCTTGGTTAAATAAATCACGAACTCGTGAAGCACCAACACCAACAAACATTTCAACAAAATCGGATCCTGACATTGAGAAAAATGGTACATGAGCTTCTCCTGCAACAGCTCTTGCCAAAAGGGTTTTGCCTGTTCCCGGAGGTCCTATTAGTAAAGCTCCTTTGGGTATTTTACCTCCGAGATTTGTGTATTTATCAGGTTTTTTTAAAAAATCAACTATTTCTTTAATTTCAATTTTAGCTTCTTCAAGCCCTGCAACATTTTTAAAATCAATTTTTACTTCAACATCATCGCCATTAAATATTTTTGCTTTTGATTTTCCTATGTTGAAAATTTGACCACCGGCACTGTTTGGTCCTCCCATTTTTTTTAATACAAACATCCAAACAGCTATTAAGATAATAATAGGAAATAACCAGCTTAATATATTTCCAAGGTGGTCTTCTCTTTTTTCGTAACGAACATTAATTTTTTCATCTTCATGGAAATTTGCTTGCGCTTTTTCTAATTGTTCGGCAAAATAATCAACTGAACCTATTGTAAAAAAATAATGTGGTCCTGATTTCGATGCTGAATTAAAATTTGATTTAAAAAGTTCATCATATCGTCCCGAGTTTAATCTGTCTTGTTTGATATAAACTTCAACTTTTTCTTTATTAACTACTACAATTTTTTCAATATCATGATTATTTAACATTTTACTTTTAAAATCATGCCAATTTGTCTGTACAGGGTTTGATCCTATGTTTAAAAATTGGAATGCAATAAAAGCAATAGCGATTATGCCATATATCCAATAAATGTTGAATTTTGGTTTCGTCGGCTTCGTTGGTTTCGTTGGTTTTTCCGGTTTCCCCAAATTTTTATTTTCAGTGGTTGGATTATTCATTTTTTTAATAAATGTGTTTATATATTTTTATTCAAATTCTTGGATTTTTGCATCTGCCCATAAATCTTCTAAATTATAGAAGTCTCTATATTGTTTTTGAAAAATGTGGACAATGACCATTCCGTAATCTAATAATACCCATTGTGAGTTTTGTGTTCCTTCTTTATGAAGAGTTTTTTCATTAAATTCTTTTTTAACAAAATCTTCAACACAATCAGCTATTGCGGCAACTTGTGTGTTTGAATCACCATGACAAATAATGAAATTGTCTGCAATTGATTGGTTTAATTTTGTTATGTCAAGACTTACAATGTCTTTACCCTTTTTTTCTTGAATGCCTTTAATAATTGTATTTACTAATTGTTTAGTTAGCATTTATTTTTTTTTGGTTTAAAAAATTTGTACAAAATTAATTAATTTTTATTAACTATCTAAATTGTATTGTATAAAAGCATTAACAAAAAGCGTGCAATTTTTTTTATTAGCTTAAAGTTATGAAATTTGATGTAACAAAATAATAATTTATAACATATTTTTTATTAACTAAACATTAATGATATTTGTAAAAAAATATTTTAATCCGAATTGAGTAATTTGCTATCAAAAATTGGCTTAATCGACAAATAAAGCGATTGTTCACTATGTTTCAATTATTCAACTTAGGCTTAATAAAAAGTATAGATTATTAAAATGAAGATTTTTATTTCAGTATTGTTTTTTGTGTTTTTAACACAGGGTTTGTTTGCTCAATTTAGTGTAAAAGGTCAATTTCGTCCACGAGGAGAGGTACGTGACGGTTATAAATTATTGCCTGATTCTACAAAAGAACCGGCTCTGTTTGTCAGTCAACGAACTAGGTTGATTTTGATTATAATAATAAAAAAAATAAATATAAGGTTCGTTTTTCATTGCAAGATATTAGAGTATGGGGCGATGAATCTTTATATAATTCAACTTCAGTAAAAGGCGATAATGCAAGTGTTGATGTGCATGAAGCATGGATTGAATTGTCTTTAAATGAGAAATCATTAATAAAAGTTGGTCGTCAAGAATTGAAATATGATGACCAAAGATTAATAGCAAGACGTAATTGGGGACAAACAGGCTTAACTTACGATGCTTTTTTATATAAATACAATAATAATAATTTACAATTTGATTTTGGGTTATCATTAAACAATAATAAAGAGAATAAGTTTGGCAATCTTTATACTCCTGATAAAATGAAGACATTAGATTTTATTTATCTGAAAAAGAAATTTAATGATAATCTTAATATTTCATTGATAAGCATTGCTTCTGGTTTTGAAAAAGATGACACTACTGAAACTATTTATGTTAGAGGTAGTTCTGGAACGAATATTGTTTATAAAAAAAATAATTTCAAAATTACAGGTTCTGCATATTATCAAAACGGAAAAAATAAAATTGGGCAAGATGTAAGAGCATACTTTTGGGGATTAAGTAATGATTATAAAATTAATGAATTAACGATTACTACAGGTATTGATTATTTGTCAGGGCAAGATGCTTCAAGGACAGATTCTTCTTACATAAAAACCCGATTATCGCTTTGATATTTTGTATGGTTCAAGACATAGTCATTATGGTTATCTGGGAAATTTTTCAGAAATTAATAAAGCAACCGAAAACGGTGGTTTGGTAAATATTTTTGTAAAATTAAAATATCAACTTTTTGAAAAGAATACTGTTAATTTGAATTATCATTTATTGTTGCTGGCAAATAATGTTGAAGATGATACATACACAGGCACAGGTTCTAAGATTTTGAATAAAAATCTTGGCTCAGAGTTTGATTTTATTTTTACTCGTAAATTTAGTAAAGATGTTAAATTTCAAGTAGGTTATTCATTTTTGATGTCATCCAAATCATTAAAAATTATTCAAAATGTTAATGATAAAAAATGCAGATTGCCTCAATGGGGTTGGATTATGTTAACAGTAACACCTGATATTTTTAAATCGAAAGAATAATTTTTTTTATTATCAGTATGAAAGCCGAATTTATAGGACAAAGTGTAATTAAGTTAGATACTGTTAGTTCGACAAATTCGTATGCTCTTGATTTAATTAAAAATGATGATATTGACGAAGGTGTTACAATAGTTACAAAATATCAAATTGCAGGTAAAGGGCAACAGGATAATTTTTGGGAAAGTGAAAAAGAAAAAAATTTACTATTTTCAGTAATACTTCATCCGTGTTTTGTGAAAGTTGAGAAACAATTTTTATTATCAAAGGCTGTTTCGCTTGCTGTTACTGATTTTGTAAAAACGGAAGTTAGCAATGTTACAATTAAATGGCCGAATGATATTTATGTTGATGATAAAAAAATTTCAGGTATCTTAATTGAAAATACTTTGTCAGGTAATATTATCAGTAATACTGTTGTGGGAATTGGGTTAAATATTAATCAAACGGGTTTTAGAAGTGATGTTCCTAATCCTGTTTCGTTAAAAATGTTAACAAATAAAACTTATAATCTTAATGATTGTTTTAATCAGTTGTGTTATTTTATTGAGAAGCGTTATAAAGAACTAAAAAAGGATTTTAATAAAATAAATTTTGAATATTTAAAAAATTTATATCGTTTTAATTCTTATAATTTGTATGAAAGTAGGGGAGGGAAGTTTTTAGCAAAAATAATTAATGTTGAAAATAATGGTGAATTAATTTTAGAAACACAACAGGGTGAAATTAAAAAATTTTTTTTTAAAGAAGTGTCTTTTTTAGATGTTAAATAGCAGAGACACGCAGAAGCGTGTCTCAACATTAAAATAAATTTTTTGCATACTTTTGTTTACCTGTTTTCAGTGTTAATAGATTTTTCTTTTTTTCTTAAAATTTCATTCGCAAAAATTGCAATTAAAAGTAATATTAATATTGATGAACTAACTAATGATATATTATTCCCAATAATATAGGATTTAGGCTTAAATTGAAATTCAACAGTATGTTTCCCTGCCGGAATATTCATAGCTCGCAAAACATAATTTACTCTAAAGTATGGTGATAATTTACCATCAATAAAAGCATCCCAACCTTTATCGTAATATATTTCAGAAAAAACAGCCAATTGATCAAATTTTGAATTTGATGTGTATTTTAAATAAATTGGTTTGTATTCTATTAGTTTAATATTTGCCGATGAATCTTTTTTGTAAGTAAAATCTTCAACTTGTTTTTTGAAGCGCTTATCAACAATTAATTCATTAGCCGGATTAAAATGAGATAAGGCTGTAATTTCAGAATCGGCATTTTCAAATATCTTATATTTTTGAACAAACCACGCATTACCAAGAGCATTGGGATTTTTTTGCACCATGGCTTGATTATTATTTTTTGATTGGAATATAAAATATTTAGTATTTAACATATTTAATACGTCCATGTTGTTTTTACTTATTTGATAAGTAATAAGTTCTTGATAGCGTTTCATTTTTGCACCGTGATATCCTCCTATTGACTTATGAAAATATGAGGTGCCGGCATCGTTAAAAGTACTTGCAGCAAGGTTTAATACTCTATAATCGGTTGAAAAATTTAATGTTGTAAATTTTATATTATTTATTTCATCGTTTGTAATTTTATTTTTGTTTTCTTGTTTGTATCTAACAATCTTATTATTTATTTTTTGTTGCAAGTCAGGATTTTCGTTTAATTCCATTTGTAAAATCTGCATATCGTATTGTTGGGGATAAAATGGTGTTTTAGCCTCTTTTTTTGTTACAAAATTATTGTTATTAACGTAACGTTTATTAATAGGCCACATATCAATAAGTATCAATACAATGAATAAAATATAAGCTGTATTTTTATTAATTTTTTTATAATATGCAGCAAGCAAAACAGTTGCTGATAGTAATACAAATATTAAAGAGCGTAAAGCATCGGCTTGTAACAAAGATTTTCTGTCAGATTGCCATGCACTTATTAACCAATCAGGATAACCTGAGGCGAGATATTGAGCATCGCCGCTTGCTTTAAAATCAAAAAAAGCTCCGGGGAGGATTGAAAAAAATAAAGTAATTCCTCCAACAATATAAAGCGAATTTTTAAAAGCTTTCATAAATGCTTTTTTATCAACTTCACCATCAAAAATTTTTTTTAAACCCAAAACAGCCATTAATGGCATCGTAAATTCAGCAATAACAAGTATCATTGCCACTGTTCTGAATTTATTATAACCCGGGAAATAATCGAGAAATAAATTGGTTAAAGGCATAAAATTTTTACCCCAAGCTAATAAAATTGATATTATTGTTGCTGCAAGAAGCCACCATTTCGTTTTTCCTTTAAGTAAAAACAACGACATAATAAAAAAGAAAAAAACAATTGCACCAATATAAACAGGTCCTAATGTAAACGGTTGAGAACCCCAATAGCAAGGTTGTTGTTTAATAATATTTTTGGCATTTGGCACATTGTTTTGTTTTAATATTTTATAGGTTTCTGAATTTGTACTTAAAGAACCACCGGAAATACCACCTTTAAAATTTGGTATTAAAAGAGTAAGCGTTTCATCAATTCCGCAGCTCCATGCAGTAGCGTAGTCTTTATCTAATCCGGAGGTCTTATTATCCTTATTTGTAGTAAGTTCTGATTTGCCTCTTGTTGAATATTTGCCATATTCGTAGGTTAACCAAATATTACTGATGTTACTCCCAACGGCTAATATTGCCGCTATTGCAAGCACTCCAACGGTTTTAAAAAATTGTTTAAGAATTTTATTTTTATATGAATATATAAATTGGAAAATACCAAAAATTAAAATAGTTAGTCCTGTATAATATGTAATTTGTAGATGATTTACTAATAATTGCAAGGCAAAGAATATTGCAAAAATTATACTTCCGAGTAATAGATTTTTTTTAAATGCATAATAAACGCCTGCAATAATAACGGGCATATACCCAATAGCTATAATTTTAGTGATATGACCTGCAGCTATGATAATAAAGAAATAGGACGAGAAGCCATACGCTAATGCACCGGCAATGCTCATCCAAGGATTAACGCCAAAAAGTAATAAAGCAATATAAAAACCTAAAAAATATAAAAAAATAAAATTAGCAGGGCGTGCACTATTATTAAAACTAAAAAAATAATGAATATATTTTATTAAACTTTTTGAAGAAGGATTTGAAGTTAAATAGGTAGGCATACCTCCAAACATACTATTTGACCAGAGTGTGTTTTCCCCGGTTTCTGCCTTGTAATCTCTAAGTTCTTTCGACATGCCATAGTAATTAGTCATGTCAGATTGTTTGATTTTTTTACCTTCTAACAAAGGGCTGAAATACGTAAATGAAAGAATTAAAAAAAATACAACAGCTGCAATGTGAGGAATGATTTTTTTAAAAGAAATATTTGCCATGATTATAAAGAATTTAAGATAAATTATTTTTGCTTTTTGCAAACTTAATTTTTTTATGCAATATTATGAGTCCACTGTGAAAACTATCCGCCAGTTGGCGGATTAGCCGATTAGCGGTTTTGTAATAGATTGATGTACAGGCTTATAGCATCCAATCCTTCCGTCAGCTGACGGATTAACCGCTTATCGGCTTTTCGGAGTGGACTCATATTATGCAATATTGAATCCACTCTGAAAAGTATTTATGTTACAAATATATTAAAAATAAAATATGAATAAGTTTAATTGAAAAAATAAAAATTTGAATTCATTCCTAAAGACAGATAGAATGACATTAATTATTTTATTTTTGTTGTAATAATTTTTCAAACAACAATAAATCAGATTTATAGGTAATTTTGATGTTTGTTTGAGAGCCGTTTACAATATAGATTTTTTCATTTTTAAGATATTTCAAAACGACACTACAATCATCTGTTGTCATAAAATTAGAGTCTTGTAACGCTTTTATATAAGCAGTTTTGATGGTGTTGAGTTTAAAAGCCTGAGGAGTTTGACTTATTCTTAAGTATTTACGATTTAGAATATTTTTAATAACCCCTTTTTTGTTAATCTCAAAAATTGTATCAGTAGCAGGAACTGCAACATCAACTGCGTTATATTTTTCAAGTGCTTTAACAACATCATTAATAATATCATTGGAAATGAGAGGTCTGACAGCATCGTGAAAAATTAAGTTTATTTTTTCAGCTTGTTTTTCTGATTTATATGCATTAATTGCTGCAAGACTTGAACCGTTTCGGTCTTTACCTCCCTGTAATATTTTTTTTACTTTGGTAAACTTATTATTTTTTATGATATTTTCTATTTCAGAAAAATAATTTTTGTTAATGATTATTGCAATTTCGTCAATAGAGTTTGATTTTTGAAAAGTGTTTATTGTATATTCAATTATTGTTTTACCCGACACATTAATAAATTGTTTGGGTAAATTTGAACCAAATCTCATTCCGGAACCACCGGCTAAAATAACAGCTATATTTTTATTCATAACGGCAATGAATTTAAAATACAATATTATAAATTTATTTTATTAAAGCTATAATGAAATTAGTTTGAATAATATTTGATGCACAATGAGTTTTCGTTCAGACACTAATTATGA
>JAUVJB010000197.1 GCA_030592465.1 Bacteroidota bacterium
ACATTTATATGAAAAAATTGCAATATCGCTCAAAACAGAAAATCCATGAGCAAATCCTTTTGGTATAAAAAATTGGTTTTTATTTTCTCCGGAAAGAACTGTACCAACCCATTTGCCGAAAGTAGGTGAGTTTTTACGAATATCAACAGCAACATCTAAAACTTTACCTTCAATAACACTTACTAATTTAGTCTGAGCATAAGGTGCCAACTGATAGTGTAAACCACGAATAACGCCAAAAGTTGATTTTGATTGATTATCTTGAACAAAATTTACATTTATGCCCGCATCTGTGAATTTTTTTTGATTAAATGATTCAAAGAAATAGCCTCTTTCATCATTAAAAACATTAGGTGTAATAATTAATAGATCAGGAATAATTGTTCTAATAATGTTCATAATATTTTTGTATTAATAATTTATATTAAAAATATTTTCATTGGCAATATCAAACAGATATTGACCATATTGATTTTTTTTAAGAGGTTCTGCAAGTTTTAATAACTGGTTTTTATCAATATATTCTTTTTTGAAGGCAATTTCTTCGAGACAAGCAATTTTTAATCCCTGACGTTGTTCAATAGTAGCTATATAATTTGATGCATTAAGCAAACTCTCGTGAGTTCCTGTATCTAACCAAGCCATTCCTCGCCCAAGAATTTGAACATTAAGCCTGTTATCATCAAGATAAAGTCTGTTTAAGTCAGTAATTTCAAATTCTCCTCGTGCTGAAGGTTTAAGTGTTTTAGCTTTTTTAACAACATCATTACTATAAAAATATAAACCCGTAACAGCGTAGTTTGATTTTGGTTCTGCAGGTTTTTCTTCTAAACTAACAGCTTTGTTGTTATTGTCAAATTCAACAACTCCATATCGTTGAGGATGTTTTACATAGTATCCAAATACGGTTGCTCCATCGTCTAATTTTGCAGACTGAGTAAGAATCTGTGAAAATCCGTAACCAAAAAATATGTTATCGCCGAGAATTAAACAAACATTATCGTTGCCAATAAATTTTTCTCCAATAATAAAAGCTTGAGCCAAACCATCGGGTGAAGGTTGAATAGCATATTCAATGTTTAAGCCGATTTGCGTGCCATCGCCAAGTAAGTCTTGATATAAATGAATGTCTTTTGGAGTAGATATTATGAGAATTTCGCGTATTCCTGCAAGCATAAGTACTGAAAGAGGATAATATATCATTGGTTTATCGTAAACAGGAATAATTTGTTTTGAAATACTTTTCGTTATAGGATACATTCTTGTTCCTGCTCCACCTGCTAAAATAATGCCTTTCATGTTTTTTTTTATTTAGTTGATATTTAGTTGATTATATTTAATTGTCATTCGCTTCGCTGCCTGCCCTGTTCACCCTGTGAAATGCGAAGCAATATTTCACGGCATCAATTAATTGTTTTTGCTTAATAACAATCAATGACTAATGACTATCAATGACTATCAATGACCATCAATGACTATCAATGACAATTAATGACTATGCTAAAATTTTAATCGTTTCTATTTTATTAATTCTTAATTAGCAATATCCTTCTTTAATAAGTTTATCAAAATATTCAATAGTTCTAATTAATCCTTGTTTCAATTGAATTTTCGGTTCCCAGTTATTTAGTTCTTTTTTTGCCAAAGAAATATCAGGTTTGCGTTGAGTAGGGTCGTCAGCAGTTGCTGGTAAGAAAACAATTTTTGATTTTGATCCGGTAAGCTCAAGAATAATTTTAGCAAGTTTAAGAATTGTAAACTCATTAGGATTACCAATGTTAACAGGACCAATAAAATTATCATTAGTATTCATCATTCTGATCATACCTTCGACAAGGTCGTCAACATACTGAAAACTACGGGATTGTGTGCCATCTCCATAAATGGTTATATCTTCATTTTTAAGAGCTTGTAGAATAAAATTAGAAACTACTCTTCCATCGTTAGGATGCATATTAGTACCATAAGTATTAAAAATCCTTATAATCTTTATATCAACATTATTTTGGGTATGATAATTCATGAAAAGAGTTTCTGCACAGCGTTTACCTTCGTCGTAACATGAGCGAACTCCGATTGGGTTTACATGACCCCAGTAATCTTCTGTTTGAGGATGAATTTTTGGGTCGCCATATACTTCACTTGTCGATGCTTGTAATATTCTTGCTTTAATACGTTTTGCCAATCCCAACATATTTATTGCACCCATTACCGAAGTTTTAACTGTTTTAATCCCATTATATTGATAATGGATAGGAGAGGCAGGGCAGGCAAGATTATAAATTTGGTCAACTTCAGCAAAATAAGGCATTGTAACATCATGCCTGACTAATTCGAAATAAGGGTTGTTAAGTAGATGGATGATATTTCTTTTATCGCCGGTAAAGAAATTATCTAAACAAATAACATCATTTTTTTCTTTAAGCAGTCGTTCACAAAGGTGAGACCCGACAAAGCCGGCTCCACCTGTAACAAGAATTCTTTTCATTTTTAATTTTATTAACTATATCACAGTTTTTCTCCCAATGCTATAATAAGTAAAACCAAATTCTTCCATTTCAGAAGGCTCATAAATATTTCTGCCATCAAAAATCAGTTTATTTTTCATTAATTTACTTAAAATTTTATAATCAGGAGTTCTAAATTCTGACCATTCAGTAATAACAATAAGAGCATCGGCATCGTCAACAGCTTCATATTGATCTTTTGCATAAGTAATTTTATCGCCTAATCGCCTTTTTCCTTCGTCCATCGCAATAGGGTCGTAAGCAATTACTTTAGCACCTGCTTTTGTAAGTTTATCAATAATAACAAGTGCCGGTGCTTCTCTCATATCATCTGTATTAGGTTTAAATGAGAGTCCCCACATAGCAATTGTTTTGCCTTTTAAATTGTTGTTAAAGTGCTTATTTAATTTATTAAAAATTATTGATTTTTGTTTATTATTAACAAATTCTACAGATTTAAGAATTTCGAGTGAGTAATTATTTGCGTCAGCAGTTTTAATAAGAGCTTTAACATCTTTTGGAAAACATGAGCCACCATAACCTGCACCGGGATAAATAAATTTGTTTCCAATTCTTGTATCTGAGCCAATACCTTTGCGTACCATGTTTACATCAGCACCAACAATCTCGCATAAATTTGCAATATCGTTCATAAAACTGATTTTGGTAGCTAACATAGAATTTGCCGTATATTTGGTTAATTCAGCAGAAGGAATATCCATAAAAACAATCGGGTGATTATTTAAAAGAAACGGTTTGTAAAGACGTTTCATGGTTTTTTCTGCTTGCTCTGATTCTGTTCCTATAACAATTCTGTCAGGTTTTAAGAAATCGTCAATAGCATCACCTTCTTTTAAAAATTCAGGATTTGAAGCAACATCAAAAGTAATATCTACATTACGCTTATTTAATTCTGTTTGAATAGCAGCTTTAACTTTTTTTGCAGTACCAATAGGAACTGTACTTTTTGTTACAATAACTAAATAGTGATCCATATATTGACCAATTTCACGAGCAACAGAGAGAACATATTTTAAATCAGCACTGCCATCTTCATCAGGAGGTGTACCAACTGCAATGAAAATTGCTTCAGCATCGTGAAGATTATCTTTTAATGAAGTGGAAAAGAAAAGACGTTTTTTTCCAACATTATTTTTTATCATTTTTTCAAGTCCCGGCTCATAAATTGGTACTATGCCTTTATTTAGATTTTCAATCTTTTTTTTGTGAATATCTATACATGTAACTGTTACGCCTGTTTCGGCAAAACATGTTCCGCTTACTAAACCTACATAACCTGTTCCTACAACTGTTATTTTCATTTATTAGTAATTTTTAAGTTTATCTAAAATTATTTTGTTGGTATAAACATCATTTATCTTAATGTTTACACTTAATAAAAATATTAATATTTGAGTCCGCTCCGAAAAGCCGATAAGCGGTTAACCCGCCAACTGGCGGGCGGAAGACTAAATGACCGCTAATCGGCTATAAATTGTTTCGAAGTAGTTTTATATTTATATTTTTTTAAGTTGTAAAATTACTTAATTATTTGTGTTTTAAAAGATTTTTATAAATTTTTTATTTCAATAATAAAATGAATAAATTTGTGTAATTAAATTAATTAGAAAATGTCATTATTATTTAAAACATCTGATTACATTTCAGGAAAGATTGATAAATTTTTCGATAGTGTTGACGAGGGCTCTTTAGTTTTTAAAGACGGGGTTAATAATTATTTAAGTAAAGATGAAAAATCTTTTGCTGAAAATATTGCAACTATTCGTGTATTAGAAGGCAAAGCAGACACTTTACGGAGAAAAATTGAAAATGAACTTTATCTTCATTCATTATTACCGGAATATAGAGGTGATGTTTTAAGATTGTTAGAAAAGACTGATGATATTATTGATACGGCAAAAGAGAATCTTAACCAATTTGATGTTGAAACGCCGAAAATACCAAAAGAAATTCATTCAGATATTATTAAATTAACAGAAGTATCTGTATTGTCGATAGAAGCAATTATTTCTGCATCAAGATCTTTTTTTACCGATGTTCGTTCGGTAAAAGATAAGATACATAGGGTATATTTTTATGAAAAGCAAGCTGATAAGTTAGCTAATGATATTAAACGTAAAATATTTAAAGAAATACCACATTTAGAATTAAGCGATAAAATGCATTTACGTTATTTTATTTTTCATATTGAAAATTTATCAGATCGTGCTGAGGTAGTTGCTGATATATTAGCTATTTTGTCTATAAAGAGAACAATTTAATGTATCCTTTCAAAAAAGGACAGTAATAGAGTACCGTAGAGACAAGGCATTACCTTGTCTTTACAATAAATTACCATTGCTTTTTGAAAGAATACATTTAACTATTTAGTGCTTGAACGAAAACTAAGTCATTTATTATTATTCGTCATTGCGATCCGCCAGATGGCGGATTATAAATTTCTATTTATTTTAAGTATAGTACACGTTACAGAATTTTAGTGAAAACATTAATTATATAATAAATTGATATTATTTTTTTTATCCAGCGGATTATTTTTAGGATGGTCGTTAGGAGCAAATGATGCTGCTAATGTTTTTGGTTCAGCTGTAGGCTCCAAAATGCTTAGTTTCAAAAAGGCTGCTATTATTGCCGGAATTTTTGTAATAATAGGAGCTGTAGTTCAAGGATATGGAGCAAGTGATACATTGGGTAAATTAGGACAAGTTAATGCACTTGCCGGCTCGTTTACTGTTGCATTATCAGCAGCAGTTACTGTATTTTTTATGACGCGTCTTAAAATTCCTGTTTCTACTTCACAAGCTATTGTGGGGGCAATAATTGGTTGGAATTTTTATTCAGGCAATCCAACAGATTATAATTCTTTATCGACTATTGTTTTTGCATGGTTTTTAGGACCTGTTTTGGGTGCAATATTTGCAATTATTTTATTTTTATTGTTAAAATATTTTTTATTAAAATCAAAAATTCATCTGTTACGTCTCGATGCATCTATTCGGTTTGCTCTTGTTGTAGTTGGAGCATTTGGAGCTTATAGTTTAGGAGCAAACAATATTGCAAATGTAATGGGAGTGTTTGTAAGCTCAATGAATCTTTCAAGTGTAAATTTTTTTAATATTTTTATTTTATCAGGTGCACAACAATTATTTTTAATTGGCGGCATAGCAATAGCAATTGGAATTTTTACTTATTCAAAAAGGGTTATTAATACTGTTGGAAATAATATTTTATCTCTTACTTCTGAAACTGCATTAGTTGTAGTGC
>JAUVJB010000272.1 GCA_030592465.1 Bacteroidota bacterium
TAAATATTATAATGAGGCGATTAATAATTTAAATAATATTTTATATGATTATAATTAAAGACCTTAGTTTTTTATATACGAAAAATGAACCTATTCTCGACAATTTATGCTGGGAAATTGAAACATCTAATATACATGGTTTAGTTGGTTTAAATGGTGCAGGTAAAACAACATTGTTCCATATTATGTATGGATTTTATAAAGAGAAGAAAGATTCAATACTTTATAAAGATTTACCGTTGTCAAAAAAAAACATAAGCTTATTGGAAACCAGCAACTTTTTTTATACTAAAATTACAGGCATGGAATATTTGCGTTTATTTTCTGTCAATAACTTAAAATTTGATATTGATTTATGGAACGATATATTTAATTTGCCTTTAAAAAAATATATATCTACATATTCATCAGGAATGAAAAAGAAATTAGCTTTTCTCGGAAATTTGGCTTTAGACAGGTCAATTGTTCTTCTTGATGAACCTTTTAACGGTGTTGACATCGAAACTGTACAAAAATTCAAACTAATAATAAATAAATTAAAAGAAAAGGGGAAAACAATTATCATCACTTCACATATTTTAGAATCATTAACAAGTATATGTGATACAATAAGTTATTTGGAGGATAAAAAAATTAAATTTAAGACATATAAAGATAAACAAGGTTTTAAAAATCTTGAAATGAAAATATTTGATGTCTTTGATAAAACAAATGAAAATAAAATAATTAATGCTTTGCAATAGAGTGGCTTAATATACTTTGTATGAGCATATTTTGAACTGTTTTATCCGTCAGCTGACGGATGGGTTTATGTTGTATTTACTGTCATTAAAATTAGATTAAATGAAAAAATTTATAATAATATCAATTCTTCTAATAATCAGTAGAACTTTTGATGCAATAACAACTTATTTTTATACACCTGACTTATCACATGAATGTAATCCTTTAATTTCAATATTTGGATTAGGTTGGATACACTTGATAGTTGTTCAAGTGTTACTGATAGGAATAGCAATTTATCTATTTCATTTTTATACTTTCAAAAAGGTTGATACTGTTGAATTTAATAAAAACACCAATTTGAAAGAGTTTGTTTCTATATTTAATTTCAATAACAAAAATAATTTTTACAAAATCTTTTATAAACTACCAACAAATAAAAATGCTCTAAAATATTCTCTTGGATACGTATTAACATATTCATTGATTTTTATAGGTTTTATCGTTGGAACATCTACAACATTTCTGATTACAAGTGAAACCTATAAACAAATTTATAAGAACTATAATGTTCCATTATTACTATATTTAATGATGATGTTAACAATTATTATTATTTCCGTTAAATTTTACAGAAATGAAAAGAAAATTAGGCAATTATGAGTGTCTGTATATTTACATAGATACAAAAACAATCCCGAGAATTTAGAAATTAGAAAAAATTGGTTCAAAACACAGTTGGTTATTAAATTATACGAACATCTGATAGTATAGCTGCAAATATAGCAGAAGTATATGGAATGATCCGTCAGCTGACGGATCAAATCGTGAATGGTTACATCAATCCCGATACTTCAGCGATTTTTTATTGATGATTTACTATTGATTATTTGTTTTTGAGCATGCTGAATTTCAATGACTTAATGTTTAAAAATCTAAAATAAAATTATAAAGCTATTACCCAATGTGTTAGCGGGCAATAGACAATAATCAATAGTCAATAGAAAATCGCTGATACTTCGGGATTAGGTAAGTACACAAATAACCATTAAAGTAATATCATATACTTACGAAGTAAACCGGAATATGAAATATGCAAAATAAAGTAATAATATTACAAACCGAAGAGACATTGATTTATATAATCAGGAATATAAATATAATCGTGAGTTTTGGAAAAATTACAATACCTTGCAATTAAATCAATTATATAAACAAGTTAAATCTGATTTGGTAAAAAAGAAAACACTTGAAGAACAATTTATTAATAATGGAAAATAATAACAGGCACTTAAATATAAATAAAAAATTACTTGTCATCCGCGTTTGTTATAGCATCACTTAAAACAAACCGTGCGGTATTACGACTTTTTTGCTCAAGCAAGATTTTCTTGTTCTTAATCACTTTATTAACAGCATTATCGGTATAGTGTCGAATTGTAATTAATTCGGCATTTTTATTATATAGCACTTTATATTCTTTATTTAAGTCGTTTATTAATTGCCGTAACTTACTTGTATTATTACTAATACAAACAGATAAGCTGATTGCTGAATTTTGTGTAAGATTAACTTTAATTTTATACTTTGCAAAAAGAGCGAATATCTTACTAATATTTTTTTCAATAATAAATGAAAAATCGAGTGGTGAGATAGATAATAATACTTGATTTTGCTTACGAATATAAATAGGTACTAATTTAAGTTTATGATTAATTGAACGGATTACAGTGCCTTCATCTTCGGGATTAAAAAAAGACTTGACATATAAAGGAATACTTTTATTTTGTATAGGTTTAATTGTTTTTGGATGAATAATTTTCGCACCATAAAAAGCTAATTCAATTGCTTCTTGGTATGATATCTCATTTAATTTTTCAGTTTTTACAAACCATTTAGGGTCAGCATTTAAAAACCCGGGTACATCTTTCCATACAGAAATACTTTTTGCATTTAAAATATATGCTAAAATTGAAGCTGTATAATCGGAACCCTCACGTCCCAAACTTGAAGCAGCACCGGTCATTGAAGAGGCTATGAAACCTTGAGTTAAATAAATATTGAAGTTGTCGCTAAAATCAAAATACTTAGAGATAAGAGGCGTTGATATATCCCAGTCAACTTTTGCTTCACGATAATTGTCGTCAGTTTTTAAACAATCTCTTATATCAATCCATTTATTATTGATATTAGTAAAATTCAAATAAGCACTGACAATCTTTGAAGAAATAATTTCACCAAAATTTATTATCCGGTCATATTCAAAATCGTAATCAGACGAAGAAGCCTCACTAATCTTTTCGCTGAGTTTTATGAAATCATTATCAATATCTTGCTTAAAATCATCAATAAACAAAAGTTTTTCGTTATTATCATCAAATAAATTATTGATTATATCGTAATGAAATTGCTTTATTTCATTAAAGATACTATTCAAATCAGATGATCTATTAAAATATGAATAGATTAAACGTTCTAAAGCATTTGTAGTTTTGCCCATTGCTGAGACAACAATTATTAACTTTTCATCACAATTTGACTTAACTATGTTAGATAATTGTCGAACAGCATCAGCATCTTTAACCGAAGCACCACCAAATTTAAAAATAATCATTACCTAAAGTTGTATCTTATGAGTCCTTTCCGAAAAGACTCATCTTATTAAAAGTTATTGCAATTATACTAATTCTTAACAAATTTTCAAATTTCTCCTGTAAAATTGAACAACATATATCAATAATCAATTGGAAATATTTGAAGCACAGGGATATCTTCTTCACATTGACGGCAAATATTAGATTTCTTATACGTACACAACAAACAGTATTTTCTTCATCGGGTTAAATGTAGCTTTCAGATACTCAATAATAAACATTACATAAATATTTTGAAAAACAATTTTGTATATTTGCTATTTAGTGTTTACACGAAAACCCGTAAAATTATAGTTGTGCTGTCATTTCGATCCGCCAGCTGGCGGAGAAGAAATCTCATTCA